>JABDQK010000189.1 GCA_013042255.1 Flavobacteriaceae bacterium
TTAAAGAGCACCAGCAGGCACCACATTTGAGAACACTACAAAAAAAATTGGCGGAAGAGGTGACCACCATGGTTCATTCCAAAGGCGATCTTGAGAATGCGATCAGGGCCAGTACCATCCTCTTTGGCAAATCTACTTCCTCTGATCTCAAATCACTTGATGCATATACCTTCCTGGAAGTCTTTGAAGGAGTTCCACAAGCTGAGATATCCAGAGGGGATATTACCAACGGACTCGACATAATAGCTGCCCTGGCTGCAAATACAGGATTTCTTAATTCCAATGGAGAAGCGAGAAGGGAACTGAAACAAAATTCTATTTCCGTTAATAAGGAGAAGGTTTCCGAGGGGTATATGATCAAAGAATCAGACCTTATCAACGATAGGTATGTTCTCTTACAACGCGGTAAGAAAAGTTATTTTATTTTAGCCGTTTCTGATAACTAATATTCAGAATTTAAGCTTAGAGAAACATCAGGTTGCATCCCCGGATGTCGGCATTATCAAATCGCCCCAGAATTTCAAAACCTCCCTCGGGGCAGAGTCGACCCAGATCCTGGGTAGCGATAAAAGAACATGAATACAGGTTGGCAAGATCAATTATATTCACTCCACCAGTTCTTCCTGCTTCCATAATGCTTAACGGATCTTCGGTGTCACGGATAAAAACCTCCATCCAGGGAGGGGAATAAAATACCCCTTTGCCTTTTGAGTACGCCTGGGAAAGAAGCTCTGTCATTCCGTATTCGGAATGAACTGTCTTTACCCCGAACGCCTGCCCGATATGTCTGTGAAGTTCTTCCCGAATCAGTTCTTTTCGCTGCCCTTTCATTCCTCCGGTTTCCATAATTATTGTATTCCTTAGTTCCATAGGATGTTGTTCGGCCAGATCCATAAGGGCGAAGGACACCCCTATTAAGAGGGTTTTGGTGTTCTCATCGTCCAATTTTCTGAGAAGATTTGCCAGGCTGGGCAGATTTTTAAGGTAAAACCCACTTTGGGGATGTCTGCTTAGTTTGATCAGATCCTGCACCATATAAACAAGAGAAGAACCAGATCTTTCCAGGTAGGAAGGGAGCAAGGCCAGAATGCAATAGTCTTCCGGATTTCCGTAAAAGAGTTCAAAACCCTGGCGAAAACTCTGTTTGTAAAGGTTCAGATCGGCGACTAGATGCCTGCTGGGGAGTGAAGATGTAGTACCACTACTGGTAAAAACTATCTCAGGCTCGGTAGAAGAGGAAATTAACTGCTTTTTTCTGAAGAATTCTATAGGTAAAAATGGAATGTCTGAGGGGGTGGTAATCACCTCTGGATCTTTGCCAACATATTGGCAAAACTCTCTGTAGACGGGATTATTCAGGTATTGATATTGGAAAACTGAAATGGCTGTCGCATCGAATTCCTGCTTGTTCTTAATCTTGAAAATCCTGTTGAGGTCCATGGCGTGCAATGCTTCGCCAAAAGTAGTAAATATTAAGCCTGTGAGCTACGGGATTAAAATGAGACTGGACTTTGAATTGCTATTTAACGACCAGCTTTCTTGTCATGGATTTATGCCTTTCCTTCACTTGTAAAACGTAAACCCCGGGAACCAATCGGGAAATATTCAGGGAATTGGTGGAGATGCGATCCCTAAGAACAACTTCTCCAAGCACGTCGTATACTGTTATGATCTTGGTGTCATTGTAATCGGATGTGATATACACTACATCACTGTAGGCAGGATTTGGATATAATTTGAAATTGGGGATTTCCTGGGAAGGACCAGTTTCAGCCGTAGGTTTTTCCTGGCCATAACTCCATAGGGAAACCAATAAGAATGCGGTTAAGTAGAGTATTTTCATCAATATTGATTTGGGATCAATACTTAAAGGTACCTAAAGACCCCCACTGCCCCCACAAATTGTTGTGAATCAGAGGAATTTGTAGGTGAAAAATTATACCGGAGCATTTCGTCGATAAAAAAGAACATTTTATCGACCTGACAATTGAATCCTGGATTGTCTTAAGGTGACGAAAATAAGGGGGATATGGCTATTTGATGATCAGTTTTCGGGTAGCGGTCTTATTCTTTTCCTGTACCCTGAGAACATATACACCTGAGTCGAGGTCTGACAAATTCAATTCTTTTCCTAAAATTGTCGTTTCGATAACCTGAGTGCCCAATACATCAAAGATGAGTATTTTTTTAGGCGCATTGGCTTTGGTTTCAATATAAATCTTGCCATTTGTGACAGGATTGGGATAGAGATTGAATCCCGCAATTTCACCCGGATTTGAAGGCTTGTCCTGAGCAAGTCCGGTAGAAAAAACCAATAAAAAAGCTAGTAGGTAAAAGTGCTTCATACTGAGGGGGTTACATAGGTACAGAACAAATATACTTATTTTGAGATTCCATTATTGTCACAAGGCTTATTCTAACTAAGAAATTCGATGAAATGCACCTTTATTCCTTTATATATCATTTATCATACCAATATGAAGTCGATTTTGATATAATTTCTGTTCAATATCTTCTCTGGACCCTTGCAGTTCTAAACCTGCTCTATGTTATAAAATTGTTATGATCAACATTTCGAACTGAGGAATCTTTAGGGTGTGTTATTTATTTATATTTTTGATTGGATCCATAAACCTGGAATTAATGAAGAAGCAAGATATTCGAATCCTCCTGGTTGATGATGAACCAGATATCCTGGAGATACTAAAATACAATTTGTCATCTGAAGGCTATCAGGTATCAACAGCTAAAAATGGAGTTGAAGGGGTAGAAAAGGCAAAGAAAAAGAAGCCTCACCTCATTATTCTTGATGTGATGATGCCCGAAATGGATGGGATAGAGGCATGCGAAAAAATACGCCATACGGATGGGCTTCAGGATACCATTATAACTTTTCTTACAGCGAGGGGTGAAGATTATTCGCAAGTAGCAGGTTTTGACGCCGGGGCAGACGATTATATCACAAAACCTATTAAACCAAAGGTGCTTGTCAGCAAAGTGAAATCGCTTTTGAGAAGATTAAAGGAAAAAGAGGATCCACAGCCTGAAATTAAAAAGGTTGGAAAAATCGTTATAAATAGGGAAGAATATAAGGTGGTGAATGACGGGGAAGAAATTATCCTGCCCCGTAAAGAATTTGAATTACTATCCCTGCTTACTTCCAAACCTGACAAGGTTTTTAAAAGAGAAGTTATTTTAGACAAAGTTTGGGGACAGGAAGTGGTGGTTGGCGGCCGGACGATAGACGTACACATTAGAAAACTAAGGGAGAAGATCGGAGACCACCACTTTAAAACGGTTAAAGGAGTAGGCTATAAGTTTGTATTATAATGGCCATACAACTGAGGAAATCCTATAAGTTTGCCCTGAGGTCTTCCTTTTACATTTCTATTTTTCTCCTGCTTTTAGCTCTTACACTTTTTTACTTTTTATCTCTCTGGAAATACTGGCCAGTTCTGGTCATTGCGATCTTCCTGATCTTTGGCGTTTCTTTTCTTGTCATTCAATTTCGGGTTGAGAAATTTATCTATCGGAGGATAAAAAAGATATATGATGATGTTTCACTACTCGAATCCTCATCACTAGCTATGGGCCCTATCACTACTGATATGGCGACTCTTACAGAGGAAATTGAAAAATTTGCCAAGGATAAGAGAATTGAAATAGATACTCTGAAAATCAGGGAGGCCTACAGAAAGGATTTTCTGGGAAATGTTTCACATGAACTGAAGACGCCGCTGTTTACAGTACAGGGATACATTCTTACCCTTCTTGAAGGGGCTATGGAAGACAAAAAAATTCGCAAAAAATACCTTCTAAGAGCCAGTAAAGGAGTAGAAAGACTCATTTATATTGTAAAAGACCTCGATCTTATCACAAAATTAGAAGCCGGAGAACTCAGTCTGGATATTGACAGCTTTGATATTATTGAATTAATCAACAATGTCTTTGAACTGCTCGAAATGAAGGCAGCCAAAAAAAATATCAGCCTTACTTTCGATATGGATTACAAGCACCCGATATATGTGCGGGGCGACAGGGAAAAGCTTCAGCAGGTGATAACAAATCTCGTTGTTAATTCTATTAAATATGGACATTCCGATGGGACTACGGAGGTAAGTGTGGAAGATCTCATTAAAAACAAAGTGATTGTGAGAGTAACGGATAATGGCGAAGGTATTCCTGAAAGCCACCTGCCCCGCATATTCGAGCGATTTTACCGGATCGATAAGAGTGGTAGCCGGAAAGAAGGAGGTTCCGGGCTTGGTCTTGCCATCGTAAAGCATATTATTGAGGCACATGGTGAAAAAATCTATGTGGAAAGTGCCGTGGACGTAGGGTCTGAATTTTCATTTACTCTTGAAAAAGCAAAGAAACCCCGGGAATAGTTCCAGCAGCCTTTTTCGAAATACGTAGTTTTGTAAAAACCAATTCCGGAATTTTGTGGGGAGCAAGAATAAACTCAAAAGATTTAAAGAAAACGAATCCTTTCCCAATGTGTTTCAGCCTTTGCGGGAAGAAGTCCTTAAGGGCTTGTTTCCCCACAAAGGAAACTGGGCTGAGGTTTTCGGTAACGATAACCCTCTGGTGGTGGAACTCGGCTGCGGAAAGGGGGAATACACAATCGGACTCGCAAGGATGCATCCCGAAATTAATTATATCGGGATCGACATAAAGGGCGCCCGCCTGTGGAGGGGGGCTAAAACGGCATTAGAGGAATCCCTTGAAAACGTCATTTTTATCAGATCGCAGATTAGCCTGATCGATGAATTATTTGCCCAGGGAGAAGTATCTGAGATCTGGATCACATTTCCCGATCCGCAGATTAAGTTTAAAAGGACAAAACACAGGCTGACGAATCTCGAATTCTTAAAAAAGTACTCCCTGGTTTTACAACAAAACGGGATAGTACATCTGAAGACCGACAGTGAATTTATGCATGGTTACACCCTTGGAATACTCCAGGCCAGGAATATGGAAATTCTTTATTCCAATCACGATGTATACAAAAACGAGGGGAGTCCTAAAGAAGTTCTGGAAATTCAGACCTTTTACGAAAATCAGTATCTTGAGCTGGGTAAACCAATCACCTATTTAAAATTCAGGATGCCTGCTTTATGACCCATCTCCTAATATTATTCTTTGTCACTTTTTCTGCAGCTTTTATGGCGACAGTCCCACCGGGCCTGCTAAACATGAATGCTGCTAAAACGAGTGTGGAAAAGGGGAAGAATAACGGGATCATTTTTAGCCTCGGGGTATCAACGATGATCATGATGCAGGCCTACATCGCTGTGCTGATTTCCAAGTTCCTTTACAATAACCCTGAAATCATCGATCTGTTGATGAAAATAGCTGTCGGGATCTTCGCCTTTTTTGCTATTTACTTCTTCATTATGGCCAAACGGTTTAAGCCCAAGAAGATCCGGATAGAAAAAATAAGCAAAAAGAACAGCTTTTTTAAAGGGATGCTTTTGGCTGCTTTGAATTTACTGACGATACCGTATTACAGTGGCCTCAATGTGATGTGGAATGCCTCTGGATGGATTAAATTTGAAGTTTGGGATATTGCCACGTTTGTACTTTCTGCCGGAATGGGAACCTTCACTGTGCTTTATCTCTATACCTTTTATTTTAATAAACTGGAATTGAAGAATAAGACCTTTTCCAGAAATTCCAACTATATCCTTAGTGGCCTGATGGTTATTTTACTTTTAATTACCCTAATCCGCTTATACAACAGTGATCATGGATAAGAAAGCTACCGACTTTTTTAGCCGCGTATACGAACTGGTAAGGCAGGTACCGTATGGAAAGGTTACATCTTACGGAGCAATTGCCAGGTATCTCGGAGCTGCCCGAAGTGCGAGAATGGTCGGCTGGGCTATGAACAATGTGGTAGACAGGGAAGATGTACCGGCACATCGCGTAGTGAATAGAGTAGGACTCCTCACCGGGAAACATCATTTTGGCGGCACCAATCTTATGCAGCAATTGCTGGAGAATGAAGGTCTAGTTGTTGTAGATGATCAGATTCAGGATTTTGACAAACACTTCTGGGATCCTATGAAGGAACTCGGAGAACCCCAATAGTCAGGATCGAAACAGCTGTAAAAATCATTATAAAAAAGCGGTATTTCGCTATAAGTCATTTCCATTCAGTTCTTTCCAAATCTCAGTACTAAGCCCTATCTTTGTTGTTTAGAATGATTTTACATTAAATAGGGGTTTTAAAGGGATGAAACTAGATAAAAAAGACATTTTAAAAGCACTGCAGACCATTTCAGTACCAGGAGAGGGACAGAACATGGTTGAAAGCGGCGCTGTAAAAAATATTCAGACTTTTGGAGATGAGGTTGTGGTGGATATCAGTATTAAAAACCCCAGCCTTCAGGCCAAAAAGAAAACGGAGGTTTCAATTTTGCAGGCTATTCACAGGGAGGTCTACGAAAAGGCGAAGATTACTGTAAATCTTAAAGTGGATGCCCCCACAACACCCACGGCCAATGAAATTAAAGGGAAGCCCATCCCCGGTATAAATAATATTATAGCTGTCGCCTCAGGAAAAGGAGGCGTTGGAAAATCCACTGTCACAGCCAATCTGGCCGCCACACTGGCTAAAATGGGATTCAATGTAGGTATACTGGATGCTGATATCTATGGTCCCTCTATCCCCATCATGTTTGATGTGGCCTCAAAAAAACCGCTGGCCGTTGAAGTGGAAGGAAAGTCGAAAATGGCACCTATTGAGAATTACGGGGTAAAGATTCTGTCAATCGGATTTTTTACACAGCCCAATCAGGCTGTAATCTGGAGGGGACCTATGGCTGCTAAAGCGCTCAATCAGATGATCTTTGATGCACACTGGGGTGAATTGGATTTCCTACTTATTGATCTGCCTCCGGGAACCGGCGATATTCATCTTAGTATAATGCAGGCTTTGCCCGTAACAGGGGCAATAGTGGTGAGTACTCCACAGGAGATCGCCCTTGCTGATGCCAGGAAAGGAGTAGCCATGTTCCAGCAGGAAGCAATCAACGTTCCTGTACTTGGGATCGTTGAGAATATGGCATATTTCACACCTGCAGAACTTCCCGAAAACAAGTATTATATCTTTGGAAAGGACGGGGCAAAAAATCTGGCTGAAGATATGAACGTACCATTTTTAGGGGCCCTGCCTCTGGTACAGAGTATTCGTGAAGCAGGGGATGTTGGAAGGCCGGCAGCCCTGCAAACCTCCACACCACTGGAATCTTCTTTCGAAGAAATCACGAGAAACTCCGTACAGGAACTCGTGAGGAGAAATAAAAGCATGCCTCCTACAGAAGCTATTAAAATAACTACAATGGCAGGATGTTCTGCTGTTAAAAAGAAATAATAATGACGGCTGATGAACTTAAGATCAAAGTAGAAAAGGCCCTTGACGAGATTCGTCCTTTTTTACAAAGCGACGGGGGCGATATATCTCTGGTTTCCATTGAGAACGGCAATCTGGTCAAGGTACGTCTCGAAGGGAACTGTGTGGGCTGTAGTGTAAATCAGATGACGCTAAAGAGCGGTGTAGAGATGACGATTAAAAAGCACGCCCCACAAATTGAGCAGGTAGTTAATCTCTTAAATTGAATGTCAGTCGAAATCACTTTCCTTTCCTTGAACTAAGAAAAAAAGTATGATTAAAACAGATATCCTGATAATCGGAGCAGGGCCTACAGGCTTGTTTGCCGTTTTTGAAGCTGGTTTACTTCAACTAAAATGCCATATTATAGACGCCCTGCCACAGCCTGGCGGGCAATGTGCCGAAATCTATCCCAAAAAACCCATATACGATATTCCCGGATTTCCGGAAATTCTTGCTGGAGAGCTCATCGATAATCTTATGGAACAAATTAAGCCATTTCAGCCCGGTTTTACACTGGGAGAACAGGCTACAACCATTGACCATCAGGAAGACGGGACCTTCATTGTTACTACTAATAAGGGAACCCAACACCACGCACCCATTATTGCCATTGCAGGGGGGTTGGGTAGTTTTGAACCCCGGAAGCCACTTTTAGATAAGCTTGAGGATTACGAAGAAAATGGCGTGGAATATATGATTAAAGACCCCGAAAGATACAGAGACAAAAAGGTTTTAATTGCAGGTGGGGGTGATTCTGCACTGGATTGGACCATTTTCCTTTCTGATGTGGCTAAAGAAGTAACTCTGGTGCATCGAAGAAATGAATTCAGGGGGGCACTAGATTCAGTAGAAAAGCTTCAGGCTTTGAAGAACCAGGGCAAAGTAAGTCTAATTACCCCTGCTGAAGTCGTTGCGCTTGGAGGGAGTCAAAAGCTTGAATGGGCTACTGTAAGACATGAAGAAAACAAAGGGGACACTAGTGAATATAATATTGAGACAGATCATTTTATTCCCCTGTTCGGTCTGTCTCCCAAACTCGGGCCGATTGCTGATTGGGGACTGGAGATTGAACGGAATGCTATAAAAGTGAATAATTCCCTCGACTATCAGACGAACATTCCCGGTATCTATGCCATAGGGGATGTTAATACATATCCGGGCAAACTTAAACTCATCCTCTGCGGATTTCATGAGGCCACCCTGATGTGTCAAAGCGCATATCAGAAAATTAATCCGAATAAAAGATATGTCTTGAAATACACCACTGTTGGAGGTGTTCAGGGATTCGATGGCTCTAAAAAAGAAGCGCCTAAAGCCGTCGTAAAAGCTATTGTTTAAACATGAGCGATATTCAGATTACAATCAGGGATAGAGAAGGGGCCACACATAAGATTCAGGCGCCTACCGATATGAACATGAACCTGATGGAGCTGGTTAGAACGTGGGAATTGGCTCCTGAAGGAACTATTGGTGTATGTGGAGGCATGGTGATGTGCGCCTCCTGCCAGGTTTATATTGATTCTACACACCCTCTCCCAGATAAAACCGATGAAGAAGAAGCAATGCTGTCTGAAGCGTTTTTTGTAAAGGAAAATAGTCGGCTGGGTTGTCAGATCCCACTGGAAAATTCGTTGGACGAGTTGGAAGTAACCATAGCTCCTGAAAGTTAAGAATCAGATTCTTGCCTGGTAGGTAAACAAATTATAATAGCGCCCTTCCTTTGCAATAAGCTCATCATGGGTTCCCGTTTCTGCGATTCGTCCGTTTTCAATAACTAAAATCTGATCGGCTTTCCGGATAGTACTTAGCCTATGTGCAATGACAAAGGTGGTCCTTCCTTTTGTCAATGCCGCCAGACTCTGTTGTATAAGCCCTTCACTTTCGGTATCGAGATTTGACGTGGCCTCGTCAAGGATCAAAATCCTGGGATTTGCCAGGACCGCCCGGGCAATCGCAATCCTCTGACGTTGCCCTCCTGAGAGTTTTATTCCGCGTTCCCCTATGAGCGTATCCAGACCATCCTCAAAGCGGTCTGTAAATTCATCGACATAAGCTGCTTTTACGGCATTCAGCAACTCATCCTCTGAGGCATCGGGTCGCGGGAAAAGAATATTCTCCCTAATGGTACCCTCAAAGAGGAAATCATCCTGCAGAACAACACCGAGGTGTTGTCTGAAGTTTTTCAAAACGATCCTAGACAGATCGTGTCCGTCTACCGTAATCTTGCCTGAATTGGGGTTCAGGAAGCTGGCTGCGAGGCCTGCAATTGTACTTTTACCTGAACCTGAACTTCCAACTAGGGCTACCGTAGAACCTGCAGGGACTTCAAAGCTAATATTGTGAAGCACCTCTTTTTCTTCTTCATAGGCAAAGGAAACATCGTCGAAAATAAAATGTCCTCTCATATTTTCAGGAGTGAGAGTTCTGAGTTCCGAATTTTCTTCCTCCGGCATATTCATCAATTCTTCTGTGCGATCGAGTCCTGCAAGGGCCTCACTTAATTGACTCCCGATATTGCTCATTTGTACTATGGGCGCCACCATGAGTCCGAGCAGAAAAGTAAATTCCAGGAACTCACCCAGGGTAAGGGCATCCGTCATGATTTTATAACCCCCAATACCCATAATGCCTGTTGTAGCTACACCAAGCAAGAAGGTAGATGAACTGGTCATGACGGCCGTGGCAGTCAGACTCTTTTTTACGTTTTGATAAAGTTTGTGTACCCCTTCCTGGAAAACGGAATGTTCCTGCTCCTCTGCATTAAATCCTTTGATTACCCGAATACCGCCCAGGGTTTCAGTTAATCGACCTGTTACCTCCGCATTGATCTTCCCCCTGTTCCTGAAAATGGGTCTAATGATCTTAAAGGCCTTCAGGGCAACCACTGCAAAGATAGCAAGTGGCACCAGGGCAAACAGCGTCATGGAAACACTGATGTTCAACAACAGGATCAAAGCAACCACAGCCGTTATGGTACCTCCAACCAGTTGGACAAGTCCAGTACCGATGAGGTTGCGAACACCTTCAACGTCCGTCATGATACGGGATACTAGTTCGCCCGACTTTGTATTGTCAAAAAATCGGATGGGCAGGGCCAGAATCTTATGCTGTACCTGTGCTCTTAGTTCTGAGATCATATACTGGGCCTGAACACTTAAGATTTTGGTAAGCAGGAAGGAAGTGACAGCCTGAACCAGAATAGCGGCAATAACAATTCCTATAAGGATTTTTAAAAGAGGGACGTCCTTATTGGGAATGATATCGTCCATCAGGTACTTCAATGACATGGGTGCCACAAAGCTTGCGGCCTTGCTTATCACTATAAGGACAAGACCGATGAAAACTAAATTCCGCCTGGGCCAGATAATGGTTTTAAAGGCATTTAAAATACTTACTTTTTTATCAGCCATAGGTGAATAAAATTAGGAAAAGGGGCCGCAAGATACATATAAAAAGGCATTAGGCAGGGCTGGCAGCTACAATCAGAAAAAGATAATTAGTTTTTCCGGTGTAAGTCGATTAAATTCACAATTGTTCAAATTATACCTATGAAAAGATTGAGATTACTACCCGTACTGTTGATTTTGATATTGTTAGCGAATTCCTGTAAATCAGATGGCCAGTTAAGTGAACTGGAACAGTGGGAATCACATGCCGAAAATACGACGATCATCCGCGACAGTTTTGGGGTCCCTCATATCTACGGTAAAACAGATGCCGATGCAGTTTTCGGACTGCTTTACGCCCAATGTGAAGACGATTTTAACAGGGTTGAACAGAACTATATCTGGGCGATTGGCAGGTTGGCCGAAGTAGAAGGAGAAGAAGCCATTTATAGTGATCTAAGGGCGCGGTTATTTATGAGTAAGGAGGAGGCCATAGCACATTATGAAAACAGTCCTGAGTGGTTAAAGGAGTTGTGCGATGCTTTTGCCGATGGAATAAACTATTACCTGCACACCCACCCGGAGGTAAAACCCAGATTAATAACAAGGTTTGAGCCCTGGATGCCTATGTATTTTAGTGAAGGTTCAATAGGGGGCGATATAGAACGTATCAGTACCGGCAAATTACAGGCGATGTACGAGGAAGGGATTTCCTTTCCTGAATCCGTCGAATTGGAAATTGAGAAAAAAGAAGCCGAACTCGAACCACAGGGATCGAATGGCATAGCTATATCCGGAGATCTCACTCAATCCGGAAACCCCATGCTCCTTATCAACCCGCATACCTCATTCTATTTCAGGGGAGAAGTCCATATGAACAGTGAAGAGGGTTTAAACGCCTATGGTGCGGTTACCTGGGGGCAATTTTTTATCTACCAGGGATTCAACGAAAAAACAGGCTGGATGCATACATCTACATATACAGATGTTATGGATGAATTCGTGGAAACGATTGTAGAAATGGAAGGAGAACCCTTCTATCAGTACGGGGAAGAATTAAGGTCGGTGGAGGTATCAGAGATTACACTAAAATACAAAGAAGGCGAGCAGCTGAAAGAAAAGACCTTTCCTGCTTACCGCACCCACCACGGCCCGATTACCCATATGGCTGGCGATCGGGTAGTGGCTTCCGCCATGATGTGGGAACCTGTTAAAGCACTGGAACAGTCTTATATCAGAACAAAACAGGACGGCTATGAGGGTTTTAGAAAAATGATGGACATCAGGACCAACTCATCAAACAACACCGTTTATGCAGATGCTGAGGGGAATATCGCCTATTTTCATGGGAATTTTATCCCGAAGCGCCATCCGGATTTCGATTATTCAAATCCGGTAGAAGGCAAGGATCCAAAAACAGACTGGCAGGGCCTGCATACGGTAGATGAAAACATCCTTTTGCTGAACCCGCCTAACGGCTGGATTCAAAATTGCAATTCCACCCCCTTTAC
>JABDQK010000335.1 GCA_013042255.1 Flavobacteriaceae bacterium
ATATCAAATTCTTTCTCAAATTCCATTATCAACTCAACGGTGTCCAATGAATCTGCCCCCAGATCGTTAGTGAAGCTAGCTTCTGCAACTACTTCGTTTTCATCAACGCCTAACTTATCAACGATAATTGCCTTAACTCTTGATGCAATGTCTGACATAATTTATTTGGTTTTAATTTTTAATTGTTGGCAAAAATAAAAAACTTTGGTAGAAATACACCATACCTCGCCAATTTGTCGGGTAATTTAAGAAAATTAATGGCAAGTATATTACTTTAGCATCAGAAAATTGGGAGCACTTATTATTGCTCTCCATATGAAGGAAGGAAATGCCAATCCTTTTATCATTTATATAAACTTTGGCAGGGAAAGCGCACTCATTCCATCGCGGATTAAAAAATGAAACATATCGTCTTATTTGCTTCCGGCTCCGGCACCAATGTCGAGAACATTGTCAGGTATTTTGAGGGCCATCAAACAATCAGCGTTTCCTGTGTTTTTACTAATAAAAGGGATGCTTATGTTCTCGATCGTTGTAATGCGCTGGGTATTCCGGCTTTCTTCTTTAATGGCCATGCTTTTAAAGATAAGTCCCTTTTACTGCAATTTCTCGGTTGCCTTCAACCTGATCTGATCGTCCTGGCCGGATTTCTGCGGAAAATCCCCGCGGAAATGGTTGCGACATTCCCGGAAAAAATTATAAATATCCATCCTGCATTACTCCCAAAGTACGGAGGTAAAGGCATGTATGGAAAACATGTCCATCAGGCCGTAAAGGCTGATAAAGAAACGGAATCAGGAATTACCGTACACTATGTCAATGACCGATATGATGAAGGTGCCATCATTAAGCAAATCCGAGTTGGAATATCATCTTCTGATTCGGCTGATGACATTGGCAGAAAGGTGCAGCAACTTGAACATCTTCATTTTCCACAGATCATTGAAGCCGTTTTATCAGAACATTAATGGCAAAAAAAAACAAATTTTACGTAGTCTGGAAGGGAAAAGTCCCTGGAATATATGATAGCTGGGATGCTTGTAAAGAACAGATTTCGGGGATGAAAGGAGCGCAGTATATGTCTTTTCCTACCCGTGAGCAGGCAGAAAAAGCGTATAACAGTTCTTATGCTGCCTATAAAGGCAGCAAAAAGAAAGAGCCTGGATTGTCAGCAACTGAATTATTAAAGATAGGAGAACCCAATATGCACTCTATTGCGGTTGATGCTGCGTCGAGTGGAAATCCAGGCAAAATGGAATACCGTGGTGTAGACACCAGGACAAAAAAGCAGTTGTTCAGACAGGGGCCATTCCCCGAGGGCACCAATAACATAGGAGAATTTCTGGCTATTGTGCATGGCCTGGCCTTTCTTAAAGAAAGAAAATCAGATCGTGTCCTTTATACAGATTCACGCACTGCCATGAGTTGGGTGAGGAAAAAGAAATGCAATACGAAGTTGCAGCCAAATGCCAAGAATAAGGAATTATTCGAGCTGGTTGAAAGAGCCGAAATCTGGCTTGCGAAAAATTCATACAATACTCCAGTGGTTAAATGGGAAACTGCAGCCTGGGGTGAAATACCCGCTGATTTCGGTCGAAAATAATCCTTGCTGAATTTCCATTTCCATCAGGTTCCACAGCAATAACAAAAGCGTATATTTGCAACGAATTTGAACCTTTTATATGGGCAAGCTTTTAATATTGGGAACCGTGGCCTTTGATGCAATCGAAACGCCTTTTGGTAAAACCGATAAAATACTGGGTGGCGCAGCTACCTTTATTGGCCTTGCGGCTTCTCAGTTTAAAGTTGAATCTGCAATTGTTTCAATTGTGGGAGATGACTTTCCCCAGGCATATCTCGAATTACTCGAAAAAAAGGGAGTCGATATATCAGGCATTGAAGTGGTTGAGAACGGCAAGACCTTCTTCTGGAGTGGGAAATATGACAATGACCTCAACAGTCGGGATACCCTCGTAACCGAACTTAATGTCTTAGCTGATTTTAAACCGGTAATCCCTGCTCATTTCAGGGATGCTGACGTCCTTATGCTGGGGAACCTCCATCCTTCAGTACAGCTGAGTGCCATAGAGCAAATGCAAGCTGAGCCAAAATTGATTGTTTTGGACACGATGAATTTCTGGATGAATAATACGCTTCCTGAATTGATAGAAGTTATCAAAAAAACGGATGTCATCACAATCAATGACGAGGAAGCAAGACAGTTGGCCAATGAATATTCCCTGGTAAAGGCAGCACAGAAAATTCATGAAATGGGCCCGAAATACGTGGTCATTAAAAAAGGAGAAAACGGAGCATTGCTTTTCCACAATGGCGAGGTATTTTTTGCCCCGGCATTGCCCCTTGAAGAGGTGTTTGATCCTACGGGTGCCGGAGACACCTTTGCCGGAGGATTTGTGGGTTATCTTACCGAGTCTGAGAATGTCTCTTTTAACAATCTTAGGAATGCAGTAATCCACGGGGCAAATCTGGCTTCGTTTTGTGTGGAGAAGTTTGGTACAGAAAGGATGCAAAACCTTTCCAAAGATGAAGTAGACCGCCGGTTAAATCAATTTAAACAGTTAACACAATTTGATATTGAGTTAAAGTAATGCCCTGCCTTTCCGGGGCTTTTTTTATGCAATGAGCTATGAGTGACGCCATTAAACACGAGTGTGGTATTTCCCTGATCAGACTTTTAAAGCCCCTCGATTATTACAAGAAAAAGTA
>JABDQK010000340.1 GCA_013042255.1 Flavobacteriaceae bacterium
GGACCACTTTTATAATCCGTAACACATTGATAAAAAGATGGTTGCGGATTTATTGTTTATTATTTGTAGGTAATTGTATTGTTAACTCGCCTTAGTGGGTAAATCTAACTTAATCGCACCCTTAGAAATATAATGAAAACCTGTCGGGAGGCTCAGAGACTAATACATTTCCGCTTGTCTAATTCAAAAAATACATTTTGAGTTCCCCTCTGTTCTTAACGGAGATCTCTCCGCGATAGCTGCAATCAAACTCCTCCCGAATAGCCTCGTAAGTGATTTCTGAAATATTGATTCGGCCCGGTTCCGAATTGGATTCCATACGTGCGGCGATGTTCACCGTATCTCCCCAAATATCATATTGAAACTTCTTGGTGCCCACAATCCCTGCGATGACTGGTCCGGAATGAATACCAGCGCGAATCTGGAACCGGATCAGGCCGTTGGTATGTTCCAGGGATTCCTGCACTCTTGCGGTAATTTCCCGGGCGGCCATGATGGTATTGCGGACATGCTGCGGATCCGGGGAGGGAAGGCCGGCCGCACACATATAGGCGTCCCCAATGGTCTTGATCTTCTCAAGCCCATAACTGGCTGTAATGGCATCGAACATCCTGAAATAATAATCAAGGCTTCGTACCAGCTGTTTCGCATCTGCTTTGGCGGCTATTTCCGAGAACTGCACAAAATCGGTAAAGAGGACCGTGACATTTTCAAATCGTACGGATTTCACTTCCCCCTTTTCTTTGAGTTCCTTTGCAATCTCCTTCGGAAGAATGTTCAGCAACAATGTATCGGACTTCTTCTTTTCTTTACGGATGGCCACAAAGAACCATAATAACACTGCAACCAGGACCCCAACGGACGCCAGGATGATCAGTTGATTCCGCTTTTGCTGGTTGAGCAGGTCAACTTCCACCTGTTTCTGGGATACCTCGTAATCGGTCCGCAGATCAGCCATGCGTTGTACGGCAGCAAGGTTATTTACACTATCACGATAGGCAACGTGTTCTTTAAAATGCTTCAGGGATTCCTGAACCTTACCCAGTTCCTCATAGAACTGGGATAGCTTCAGATTCGTATCGCTGATCTGCGGCTTGATGCCAAACTGAATAGCCATGTCCAGGCTACGGTGTGCGTACTCCAGTGCGGTTTTCTTCTCACCTTGTTCCCAATAACTGTCGGCCATATAGGTGAGATACTCGGATATGGCATAGGAATCTTTAAATTCTTCAAGAATGACCACGGCCTGATTTATATTTCGCTCGGCGAGTTGGTAATCTCCTGTGGCCGCCTGCACCATTCCTGTATTTCCCTGTGCGTAAGCTTTTCCGATGAGGTAATCCTCTTGCTCGAATATGCCGGCCGATTCCTGAAAATAGGCCAGGGCGGAGTCGTACTTCTGCGCCTTAAAGTATTCGTCTCCTGCATTAAGGATTGAAATCGCCAAGGTGATGGAGTCGGTCCCAAAGCGCAGTACATCTATGGCATCATTGTAGTATGCGCTTGCATTGGAAGAATTACCCATCTCAGAATAAGTGTCTGCAATTCCGGTCATTACGCTTCCCTGCCAACTTAGATTTTCGGTTAATCTGGCAGCATCCAAAGAATTGAAATACGCTTCCAACGCGGTGTCAAAATTTCCCCTTTGCAAATGGATTTCTGCCTTTTGACGATAGGCACGAAACAGATAAAAGTAATCTTTGGAAGCCGCCGCAAGACCAATTAATTCATTGCAATATCCAAGTGCTTTATCCAGATCCCGACGCTCATTAAAGGATATTTCCAGAAGAACATCCTTCAGATGTTGTGTCTCCAGATTTCCATCGGCATAGACAACAGCCAAGCTATCTGCAATGCGCTGGTCCTGAGCGTGCAGACATACTCCCAGGAGGTAGAGAAGGCCAAAAAAGGCATATTCCCATCTAATGGTTTTGCAAACCATAAAATTATTTATGGGTTTCCGCCTAATTTAGGATCGAGGGAATAATTTTTTGTACCTCCCTTAGAACCGGGTAAGGTTACTTTGAAATTGATCGTATAGGTGTCGGAGCCACTATTTACGTTGCAGGTACCGTTTACGGATGCGGCACCCCCCTGGGGAGCCGATATAGTGCTTGGGTTAAAAAACGGCGGGTCGGAGCTATTGACGACAGACAAAATTTTGACCTGATAGTTATCGGTCCCACTGTTGTTTATTAGCCAGGTAACAAGCTGGTCTTTATATACCTGTGATGTAAAATCATTCAAGGTCTTTCCCGGAGGGATCGCCCCGTTGTTGTTATCCTCCAGACTACAATAGGTATCAAGCGCTGTCTGATCAGCGGGTTGGGGATTGGCATTGTAGAGGGCGGAAGCTCTAACAGAAAGTGTAATGTTTACTGGTTTTCCCATGGTTGATTGTTTTAAAGGTTATTGGTTGGTTTAAGATATAAATCAGATGTTTCAGGCTTAAGTTCCCTGAACGCTCCTCTTAAGGTATTACATTCGAAGCAATTATTAAAAATTCCGGAGATTTATTTTTCTACCTATGCTGGCTTCCGGCCCCGGTTTAAAGAAGCCTAATTCCAATTCATAATCGGAACCAGTTCGGAAATCGGCATGTCAAGATGGAAGTATACAAAACAGAAAATGAATTAAGGCACACAATTCGGATACCTAAAA
>JABDQK010000342.1 GCA_013042255.1 Flavobacteriaceae bacterium
TCTCTGGGATAAGGTACTTACCAAAAAAGCTAAAATATTTCAACTGATACAGGGGCCACTTGTTGCTGTTGTTGTGGGAATTCTCTTTTTTGTAATTACGAAAGGCAACGAAATATGGGCTATTTCCTCCGAGCAATTGGTAAAAGTGCCAATTCCCGAAGACGCCTCATCCTTTATGGCACAATTTAGTTTTCCAAATTTTGCTGTGATCACAAGACCAGAAATCTGGGTAACTGCCTTTACCATAGCCCTGGTAGCCAGTCTGGAGACCTTATTATGTGTTGAAGCAACAGATAAACTTGATCCCGAAAAACACGTAACCCCTACAAACAGGGAATTACTGGCACAGGGAACCGGGAATATGATTTCCGGTTTAATCGGCGGGCTGCCTATAACCCAGGTAATTGTCCGTAGTTCGGCCAATATTCAATCTGGTGCAAAAACTAAACTTTCTGCTATTATTCACGGCTTTTTCTTATTGATCTCGGTCATCCTTATCCCGAGATTACTCAACATGATCCCTTTATCTGTACTGGCTGCTATACTATTTATCGTAGGATATAAGCTGGCAAAACCGGCTCTTTTTAAAGAAATGTATCAACTGGGATGGAAGCAATTTATTCCTTTTACAGTGACAGTACTTGGGATTATCTTTACAGACCTGCTCGTTGGTATTGGTATGGGATTGGGCGTTGGTATTGTTGTAATCCTTATTAAAAGTTACCAGAACTCTCATTTCCTGCATATACAGGACAAAAGCAATGGGGTTCATAAGATAAAAATGACCCTTGCTGAGGAAGTCACCTTCTTTAATAAAGGTGCAATCCTCAAAGAATTAGAAGGTATCCCAAAAGATACTTATCTTGAACTCGACGTAAGAAATACTCGATACCTCGATAATGATATTGTTGAGATCCTGGAGGATTTCTCATTTAAAGCAAAAGAGCGAAATATTGAAATCAAACTGATTTCAGAAAAAGCTATCGTGGAAAATCCTGAAAGTTTTATTAAGTTCTTTAACCTAAGGCCAAAATCGGCATAACTAACCTTAAATAGATAAAAAATGAAAATAGAAGAAGTATTTAAAAACAATGCAGCCTGGATCAAGGACAAACTAAGTATCGATTCCAACTTCTTTACGGAGATGGGGAAAGGGCAAAGTCCCGAAATGCTATATATCGGCTGTTCTGATAGTCGGGTAACCGCTGAAGAAGTGATGGGACTGGGTCCTGGAGAAGTTTTTGTCCACAGAAACATAGCCAATATGGTTATCAGTACGGATTTAAACGCCATGTCTGTGGTTGAATACGCCATTGAACATTTAAAAGTTAATCATGTGGTCGTTTGTGGCCATTATGGTTGTGGAGGTGTAAAAGCAGCGATGCAATCAGCAGATCTCGGCCTTCTCAATCCATGGCTACGAAATATCAGAGATGTTTACCGATTGCATAAGGATGAGTTAGATTCGATTGCCGATGAAGATAAAAAGTACGAACGCCTTGTTGAAATCAATGTTCAGGAACAATGCGTAAATCTTATTAAAACAGCTGCAGTTCAGAAAGCCTACAGGGATCGTAACCTGAAAGTGTACGGCTGGGTATTCGATATCCACAGTGGGAAGTTAGTCGACCTGAAAATCGATTTTGAAAATATCCTGCAACACATCATGGAAATTTATCATTTGGATTAAAAGCAACGTTATTATATAAGATTCTGAAAGCCAGTAAGTTTTACTGGCTTTTTTATTGGCAGAATTAAAGTATCTTAGGAGCAACAACCTAATCTAAATTAATGAAATCATTATTTAAACATTTCCGGGGTGATATGCTTGGAGGGATCACCGCAGGAATTGTAGCCCTTCCTTTAGCCCTTGCATTCGGGGTCAGTTCTGGTCTGGGACCAAGTGCCGGATTATACGGGGCTATTTTCATTAGTTTTTTTGCGGCTATGTTTGGCGGGACACCGACACAAATCTCCGGGCCTACGGCTCCCATGACAGCAGTGAGTATGATCGTTATCGCAGGAATAATTGCGGTATACGATGGAGATGTTGAAAAAGCCCTGCCGGCAATACTGACCGTATTCCTTCTCGGAGGTCTTATGCAAATTGGTCTTGGGCTTATAGGAATAGGAAGTTATATCAGGTATATCCCCTATCCTGTAGTATCGGGATTTATGACGGCAATTGGCTTGATTATCATAATTACACAAATACTTCCGGCTCTCGGGTATTATCCCAAAGAAGATAGTGGTTGGGTTCAACCTTTCAAACCCCAGGCAGAAGAACTAATCCTGGAAAATATTCTAAGAGAAGAAGCCGGGGAAGGTATCCTTGTCCTGGAAGATTTTAGGGAAACCATAGACAGGGCAAGCGAGATCACCGAAGAAGTAATTCAGAAAGAAGCACAGGTCCTGGCCGCTAAAGAAGCTTCCGGAGTACTGGGGGCATTAACCGTCTTGCCCAGGGCGCTGAAAAACCTGAACATACTGGAACTCATTCTATCCCTCATTACTATAGTGATCATTTACGGCTTTAAAAGGGTCACAACCAAGGTGCCAAGCACCCTGGTTGCCCTTATTCTGGTATCCGGAGTGGCCTACGGTTTCGGACTGGATTACAGGCCTATAGAGACAATTCCGGAAGGTTTTCCCCTGCCCAATCTCGAAATTATTACCGAATTTCGATTGAGTGCCATAACCCCATATGTATTCACCGCTTTAACCCTCGCCCTTCTGGGCTCCATCGATTCGCTCCTGACTTCCGTCGTTGCGGATAATATGACTAAAACAAAGCACGATCCGAATAAGGAATTAGTCGGTCAGGGAATTGGAAATAGTATTGCTGCATTTTTTGGGGGAATCCCAGGAGCCGGTGCTACTATCAGAACGGTGGTTAATATTAATTCCGGGGGTAAAACCCGACTCTCAGGTATGATCGCCGGTTTACTACTTCTCGTTATCCTGCTGGCTCTGGGGCCGATAGCTTCGCAAATACCGGCAGCAGTCCTGGCGGGAATCTTGATTACTGTTGGGGTCAATGTAATGGATTATAAAGGTTTGAGAGCAATTCCAAGCCTTCCCAAAGACATGAAAATCGGACCTCTAAAATTAAGCGCCGAAGTAATGGTGATGCTGGTGGTTCTATTCCTTTCTACTTTTTGGAATCTCGTTTATGCCGTTGGGATCGGACTGGTGATTGCTTCCCTTATGTTTATGAAAAAAATAGGCGATCTTACCGCAAAACGATCAGAAATAAGGACTGCCGGGAGGGAAAAATCATGGGCTGATGAAAAAGGTTTTCCTGAATCTCTGCGAGAGAAAGTATACATAAAACACATTAAGGGCCCTTTGTTCTTTGGGACTACAAGCGAATTCCAAATGTTAGCTGATCAGATCCCTATTACTGCTTCGTCTGTTATTATAAGATTAGGAAGGATGCAGTACATGGATCAATCCGGACTGTATGCTATGGAAGATGTTTTGCAGGACCTGAGCAGAAAAAAGATCAACGTCTTTTTTGTCAGGGTTTTAGACCAGCCCAGATATATGATGGAGCGAATTGACATTATCCCTGATCTCGTTCCCCCTGAACATATTTTCGGAAGCTTTGATGAATGCGTAAAATTTGTATTGAAACATCCTGAAGAACTGGAACCACATTTAAATTCTTAAGGGGAAATTCTTTGAATACAGCAACCCCTTAACAAATCCATGGCCAGAAGCTGTTTAAATCTAAAAAACCAGTATTTTTGACCGCTGTTAGGATTAGCGTACTTCATATGATCGATCAACTTAAAGAACATATCAAAGAGGTAAAGGAATTTACTGCTGAAAGCACGGAAGCTGTAGAAGAATTCAGGATCAGGTACCTCGGTAAGAAAGGCCTGCTGAATAAGTTTTTCAGTGAATTCAAACAAGTTCCCAATGAACAGAAGAAAGAATTCGGGAAGACCATCAATGAACT
>JABDQK010000348.1 GCA_013042255.1 Flavobacteriaceae bacterium
AGATCGCCGAATGGTTGGTAAAAGACGGCGACTATGTAGAAAAGGATCAGGCCATAGCAGAAGTGGATTCAGATAAGGCTACTCTGGAACTCCCTGCTGAGGAGAGTGGAATCATTACCCTAAAAGCCGAAGAAGGAGATGCGGTTGCTGTGGGGGAAGTCGTTTGTTTAATCGATACAAGTGCTTCCAAACCTGAAGGTGCTGACAAAGCGCAGAAGGAAACAAAGGAAGACAAACCCGAAAAAGCAGCTCCGGCCAAAAAAACGGAAGCAGCTGAACAGACCAAAACTTCTGAGCCAGCGAAGACCTATGCCAGCGGTACTCCGTCCCCGGCTGCGAAAAAGATACTGGATGAAAAAGACATTCCTGCATCTTCAGTAAAAGGAACCGGAAAAGACGGTAGAATAACCAAGGAAGATGCGCTTAGTGCCGTGCCCTCAATGGGGACACCCACCGGGGGTAAAAGGGGAGAGACACGCACCAAACTTTCCATGCTCAGACGTAAGGTGGCAGAGCGCCTGGTGTCGGCCAAAAATGAGACGGCCATGCTCACTACCTTTAACGAGGTTGACATGTCTGCAATCTTCAGTCTTAGGAGCAGCTACAAAGAAAAATTTAAAGAAACTCATGACGTAAGCCTGGGCTTTATGTCGTTTTTTACCAAGGCAGTGATTCGCGCACTACAGTTGTTTCCTGCAGTGAATTCGATGATAGACGGAAAGGATATGATCACCTATGATTTTTGTGATATCAGTATTGCCGTATCCGGGCCTAAAGGGCTGATGGTACCTGTCATCAGAAATGCTGAAAACCTTACCTTCAGGGGTATTGAAGCCGAAGTAAAACGGTTGGCGATACGCGCTCGGGAAGGACAAATCACTGTTGATGAAATGACAGGGGGAACCTTTACAATTTCCAATGGGGGAGTTTTCGGCTCCATGTTGTCTACCCCGATAATCAATCCACCTCAAAGTGCTATCCTCGGGATGCATAATATTGTGGAAAGACCTGTAGTAAAAAACGGGGAAATTGCCATTGCGCCAATTATGTATCTCGCCCTTTCCTACGATCATCGGATTATTGATGGAAAGGAATCAGTGAGCTTTCTGGTAGCAGTTAAAGAAGCACTCGAGAGTCCTGAAGAACACCTGATGGATGGCGATGTGGAGAAAGCACTTGAATTTTAAATAAAAAGAAGTATCTGCATAAAAACGCTCCTCAGGAGCGTTTTTTCTTTTTGAGGTAAAGTGTGGTGGTTTTATAATCTATCACAGCCCTGCCTTTCTCTAAAACGTCGGCACCTATTATTCCATCTACGGGGAGTGCATCGTGAGAAGTAAGTGCATCATTGATATGTTCCAGATTAAATAAGATGATTTTAATCTTCTTCTTTTTCCAGCCACCGATCTTCAGGGTATTTTTTGTGGAGAGTTGGGTTTCCATATCCGTCGCTCCGGCACCCGCAGCCTTCACTTCCGAAGCTTTTGAAATTAATTTAAAGTGCTCAATTTTATCGAGCCCTACACAGGAGTTTGAAGCTCCGGTGTCTAAAATGAACCTACCACTTATTCCGTTTACCCTGGCCATCACTTCGAGATGATGAGTAGCAGTCAACGTTAAAGGAATAGCGAGATAGTTCCTTTTTTTTAAATACTTTTTTAAAGACCCCATCAAAATGATTTTTGCTAAAGATAGTCCTATTTTTGTCACATGATAATCACAGATACACATACCCACCTTTACAGTGAGGCTTTTGACGGGGACCGAAATGAAGTCATACAAAAGGCCATTGATCTGGGGATAAGGAGGTTTTTTATTCCTGCCATTGATTCTGGCTATACATCTTCAATGCTTCAGCTCGAACGCGATTTTCCCGGGCATATTTATCTGATGATGGGACTGCATCCTACACATGTAAAGGATAATTATGAGGAAGAACTGAAACACGTTGAGAAGATGCTGTCTGAAAGGAAGTTTTATGCAGTAGGGGAGATAGGAATAGATCTTTACTGGGATAAGACTTATTTTTCACAACAGCGCAAAGCGTTTAAAAAACAGATTGCCCTCGCTAAATTACATGAACTCCCCATAGTGATTCATTGCAGGGATTCCTTCGATGAGATCTTCGAAGTACTGGAGGAAGAGAAAGACGAAAAGCTGCATGGTATTTTCCATTGTTTTACCGGCACCTATGAACAGGCCCTGAAGGCGATAGGATATAATATGAAACTCGGAATTGGTGGGGTGGTCACTTTTAAGAATGGAAAGATAGACAAGTTTATAGATCAGATACCCCTTGAACACCTTGTGCTGGAAACGGATGCCCCCTACCTGGCACCAACTCCTTATCGGGGAAAAAGAAATGAGCCTTCGTACCTACAGCAGGTATTAAACAAACTTTCGGATATTTACCAGATCCCGAAAGAAGAGATTGCAAGGATTACAACGGATAATTCCAAAAAAGTATTTGGGATATAATTGCAGAAGAACAATATCTCATTTAGAAATAAAACAGGGAGAATATGTCAGCACAGAATAAACGATCAAAGATATTACTCATCTATACAGGAGGAACCATCGGGATGGTCAAAGACTACAACTCGGGTGCTCTAAGAGCATTCGATTTTAAGAAAGTCGTCAACAGTATCCCGGAATTGGGACAACTCGACTGTGCTATTGACAGTGTTTCTTTTAAGGTGCCAATCGATTCTTCAAATATGAATCCCTCGCATTGGGTTACCATAGCCGGACTCATCGAGCGGCATTATGACGATTATGATGGATTTGTTGTGCTGCACGGAAGTGATACGATGAGCTATACCTCTTCGGCCCTGAGTTATATGCTGGAGAATCTCGCAAAGCCGGTTATCTTCACCGGGTCTCAATTGCCCATTGGAGATTTGCGTACCGATGCTAAAGAAAACTTAATCACTTCTATTCAGATTGCCGCACTTAAAGAGGATGGAATGCCAGTAGTGAGGGAGGTAGGATTATACTTCGAAAACAAATTGTATCGTGCCAACCGGACTACCAAGATCAATGCAGAACATTTTGATGCTTTTGCTTCCCTGAACTATCCTGTCCTGGCAGAATCGGGGGTTCATTTAAAGGTGTATACCGAGAATCTTTGGAGAGGAAAGCGAAATAAAACTTTAAAAGTTCACAAAAAAATGGATGATCGGGTGGCAATTCTCAAATTATTCCCAGGCTTTAACAGGGATCTGCTCGGCGGAGTACTGGGTATTCCTCACTTAAAAGCACTGGTGCTGGAGACTTATGGGGCGGGAAACGCACCAACCGACCAGTGGCTGCTTGATGACCTGGAACAGGCTATTGAAGGGGGTCTGTTCATCGTGAATGTAACCCAATGCTCCGGGGGAAGTGTGATCCCGGGGCAGTACGAGACCAGCAGGGAATTGGAAAGAATGTCCATGATTAACGGTCGAGATATTACCACTGAAGCGGCAATCACCAAACTGATGTACCTCTTGGGCAATGATGTTTCGGGAAAATCCTTCAGCACTATTTTCGAGACTTCCATAAGGGGAGAAATGACTTAAAATTTAAGGCTTAAAATTTTACAGATCACGAAATTTTTTGTTTCTTGACCGCCCGTTAATTTGGGAAATAGAGAGGTGGCCGAGTGGTCGAAGGCGCACGCCTGGAAAGTGTGTATACACCAAAAGTGTATCGAGGGTTCGAATCCCTTCCTCTCTGCGAATACATTTGCGAATGATGAATTTTGTCGAAGCTTGCTTCAGCAAAATTATGAATGAGCAAATGGATTTCTGCGCAGCAGAAACGTTCCTAAATGTATTGCCAGCATTCCATTTTGGGAAGCAGGAGCAGAGCGACTGAATCCTAAAGATGAATGAGCAAATGGATTTCTGCGCAGCAGAAACGTTCATAAATGTATTGCCAGCATACCATTTTGGGAAGCAGGAGCGCAGCGACTGAATCCTAAGGATGAATGAGCAAATGGATTTCTGCGCAGCAGAAACGTTCATGAATGTATTGCTGGTTACGTATTTTGGAAGTATGGGGCGAGCTGGTTAATCTCTGACTAATTGCTGCTCACGTACATAATGTTTAATGATGAGTTACAAAAATTAGGATTTCTAATTTTTCCACTTATATTTGTCAAGATGACATTTTTATAACGTTTTATCAATTCTTAACGCAAGACATTTAATTATTAATTGTTTATTTTTTATATCTTTAAATCCTATTAACTAACTAAATTCAAGTTGAACAAAATGAAAAGATTATTCTCGATCCTGGCTATGGCTGGGCTATTTGTCCTAAGTACAAATACGGTAAG
>JABDQK010000199.1 GCA_013042255.1 Flavobacteriaceae bacterium
ATGAATCTCAATTGGATACTTCCAAAGTATTGGTATTATCTACGGTTAAACTCCGCAATAAGCAAAATGGGATGGAGATGAAGTATACCCTTGTGGCCGAAAGCGAAGCAGACCTTAAGTCGGGAAAAATATCCGTGACTTCACCTATCGGAAAGGGGCTACTGGGGAAACAAGTAGGGGATACAGCCGAGATCAGCGTCCCTAATGGGACATTGAAATTTGAAATATTGGAGATCACCAGGAACTGAGGAAGAAAAATATTTATCTTTAATCCTGTCATAATCTACGGCAGGATTTTTTTTTCATTAATACTCTAACTATGCCAAGCATTTTCACCAAAATCATCTCAGGCGAAATTCCCAGTTACAAAATTACCGAAGACGAGAATTATTTTGCCTTTCTGGATATTAATCCCAACGCAGTGGGGCATACCCTTTGTGTTCCTAAGAAAGAAGTTGATAGATTATTCGATCTGGATGAAGAGACCTATGCAGGACTGATGAATTTCGCAAGGAAAATAGGTATCGCCCTGGAAGCAGCTATTCCCTGTAAGCGTGTTGGCATGACGGTAATTGGCCTTGAGGTCCCTCATGTTCATGTACATCTCATCCCCCTGCAGAAGATGGCTAATGCCACTTTTCAGGAAAAAGTTACTCTGACAAAGGATGAATTTGAAGAAGTAGCTAAAAAAATCAAATCATATCTTTAAACATTCCGGTATTGTACATATATACCAGAGCAACCGATACTGCGAGTAGGAGAAAAATTAGCCAGTAGCTTAATTTAGTAAGTTTTGTCCTGCTGGGTTCAGGGACAACCATTTTTTGAAAATACTCAAAACTTCGTTCAATGTCCTCCGTCCATGATACGGGGTAAATGACAGAACCGCAGGTAAGACAGCGTATTTCCTGACTTACTTCACTGGTGGTTCTGTTGTAAAACCGACTTATAATATGCTTTTGAAAAAAGGTTAGTTTCAGTTCCTGGTTAAAGCATTCAGGACAATTGTTTGTCAGATCTGCCTCTTTGATTATATCCAGTTGTTCTTTAGCCATAACTATGAATTTATCAGTAATGATATTTGCATAACAGTTCCCTGCTTACTTGAGGTAAGTACCTTTATTTTTCCTTTGTGATATTCTTCTACGATACGTTTTACCAGAGAGAGTCCAAGGCCCCATCCCCTTTTTTTGGAAGTTACACCAGGTTCAAAAATGGTCTGAAAACTACTCTTGGGGATTCCCTGTCCGGTATCTGAGATCAGAATATTTACGTATTTTCCATCCGGGATGATTTCAAGAGAAATGGAGCCCTTGCCCTTCATGGCATCAATTCCGTTTTTTACCAGATTTTCTATAGTCCAGTTATAGAGGGCACTGTTGAGCATAATAGGCAAGGATTCAACTCGCGAGTTAAATGTATACCGAATGAGGCGCGAACTTCTCATTTGCAAGTATTCAAAAGCCTGTTTTGTTTCCTCCACAACATCAAGAAGCTCTAATTTGGGGAGTGACCCAATATTGGAAAACCTTTCTGTTATGGTTTGGAGACGATCAATATCTTTCTCAATTTCTTCGGTAATTGCAATATTGAGGTTCTCGTTCTTAAGGAGCTCGTTCCAGCCCAGAAGGGAAGTCAGCGGAGTACTGATCTGGTGCGCTGTTTCTTTGGCCATCCCGGCCCATAATTTATTCTGTTCTGAGGCCTTGTTAGTTTTAAAGAAAAAGAAGATTACCGCTCCAAATAGCAGGATAATCAAAAGGAGTGCTATAGGATAGTACTTTAATTTGTTGAGCACTTCCGAATTGCCGTAATACAAGGTAGCCAGGGTCTCTCCGTCGTATGTAATGGCAATAGGGTTATTTTCGCTTTGGAATTTTGCGATTTTCTGTCTAAGCACCAAAGAATCCGACTCCATTTCTACCGGCATATTGTTGGTTTTAACAGAGCCATCCCTGTTGACAAGGATCATTGGAGTTGACGTATTATTCTGGAATATTTTAACGTGCAGATTACCCAGATCACGGTCTTCAGAAGATTGAAGTAATTCGGATTGTGCCGTGGCCCAGATTTCCATTTTATAACGTTCTTCCTCCTTGAATTTCTTAAAAAAACTATTGGTATTCCACAGAATAAGGCTTACGATAACAAATGATGCT
The DNA here is from genome assembly GCA_013042255.1 of Flavobacteriaceae bacterium. Taxonomy (GTDB): domain Bacteria; phylum Bacteroidota; class Bacteroidia; order Flavobacteriales; family Flavobacteriaceae; genus Muriicola. Next base: position 2,160 of record JABDQK010000199.1, read on the forward strand.
ATCATCAGAAAGAAATTGGAGAATTTGTTTTTTGGATTAAATGCCATCCTTTTGAAACGTGCTTTAAAGATAACTTAATTTGATATCAAATGTTGTATCAGACAAGGCTGTCTCTCTTAATAATTGCCTACAATTTATGTACCTTTGCCATCTATGTCGGAAATGGTAAGCCTGAGCCCTTCAAAACTTCCTGTACCTGAACTACACAGCTATTTATTAGGCGCTGTAGGGCCCAGGCCTATTGCGTTTGCCAGTACTGTAGACGAGGAAGGGAGGCCAAATTTATCGCCCTTTAGTTTTTTTAATGTCTTTAGTGCAAATCCGCCCATACTCATATTTTCACCAGCGAGAAGGGTGCGTGACAATACGACAAAACACACTCTGGAAAATGTGTTGAAAACAAAGGAGGTTGTAATTAATGTAGTGGATTTTAGCATGGTGCAACAAATGTCCCTGGCCAGTACTGAATACGCAGAAGGGGAGAATGAGTTTGTCAAAGCCGGACTAACCATGGTTTCCTCTGAGGAAGTGAAACCTTTCAGGGTTGGGGAATCCCCTGTTCAGTTTGAATGTCGCGTGATAAAAGTTGAACCTCTTGGTGAGGGAGGTGGTGCAGGAAACCTCGTTTTTGCTGAAGTTGTCAGATTACATATTAAAAAAAATATCCTCGATACAGATGGGGGAATCGACCAGCATAAGATCGATCAGGTAGCCCGAATGGGCGGAAACTGGTATACCCGGGCAAATATGGGTATGTTTGAAGTGCCGAAACCTATTCGCTCCAAAGGTATGGGGGTTGACAAGCTTCCCGGTCACATCAGGAATAGTACGGTTTTAAGTGGCAATGACCTTGGCATGCTCGGAAATGTGGAGGCGATGCCTACCAAAGAGGAGATAGAGGCATTTATTGAGGAGAATCCTCAGATCAGGGATTTAAATAAACAAAATAAGGGTGAACTCATCCACAAAAAAGCAAAGGAATATTTAATGAAGAATGAAGTGTCTTCCGCATGGAAGGTACTCATGTTAACACAATAGTTATGGAAATACAAGGAAAGGTAAAAATGATTGATGAAACCAAAACCTACGGGTCTAATGGTTTCAGGAAAAGGGAATTGGTTGTAACAACTGAAGAGCAATATCCACAACACCTGATGATCGAGTTTGTACAGGATAAAACCGATTTATTAAACGCTTTTAAGGAAGGAGACCTGGTAAAGGTGAGCATTAACCTGAGGGGAAGAGAATGGGTAAACCCACAAGGGGAAACCAAATATTTTAACTCCATCCAGGGATGGCGAATTGAAAAAGTAAGTGCTGAATCCGGTTCACATGAAATTCCTCCTGTTCCACCAATGGATGCCTTTGAGCCTGCAAATGAGCTTAATGAAGAAGACCACGACGATCTGCCCTTTTAAATAAGAGTACATTTCTGCCCGGTAATTTTTTATACCCTGAGTTTCGTTGAAGAATAAAAACAGCCCGATTACATTTCTTGACGACAGGCTGATCTTTCCGCCTGTTGAGATGGCTAACCCGGAAGGATTGTTGGCCGTAGGAGGGGATCTTACGCCTGAACGACTCATCCTGGCATACCGAAACGGGATTTTTCCCTGGTTCAACGAGGATTCCCTTATCCTTTGGTGGTGCCCCGATCCAAGGATGGTCTTGTTTCCCTCAAAGGTCAGGATCTCCAAAAGCATGCGGAATACTTTAAACAGGGGCCATTTCAGAATTACAAAAGATAAGGCATTTGAGAAGGTGATACACGAGTGTGCCAAAGCTCCAAGACCGGGGCAGCAGGGAACGTGGATAACACAAAAAATGATCGATGCCTATATTCATTTGTATAAAAAAGGGATCGCCCATTCCTATGAAGTCTGGCAGGGAGATAAACTTG
>JABDQK010000023.1 GCA_013042255.1 Flavobacteriaceae bacterium
GGTGTTTTTGCAACTTGTGACAAGAAGCAGGAGTACAAAAAAAGATAGAAAGTTTTTCACCTTATCGTCATTTGAATCAAATTTACCTTTTTTCTTTAAAATCCCTTATTTTTATAAGGAATAAAACGCTATGAAACCTCGTCAACTAGAGCCGGATTCCTGGGTAGATACCCATGCCGACTATCTCTTTAACTACGCTATTTCCAGAGTGAGTGACCAGGAAATCGCCAAGGATCTTATCCAGGATACCTTTATAGCGGCCCTAAAATCGGCCGAAAATTATAAAGGAAAGGCGTCTGAGCGAACATGGCTTATTTCAATCCTCAAAAGAAAAATCATTGATCATTATCGCCGGATTAATTCTAAAAAGGGCAAAGCTGAAGTACGTCGAAATTATAAATCATCAACAGAAAATGAGGGGGATTGGCTTGAGGAACAAGTAGCAGACCCGAATAGTATCACTGAAAATGATGCTATTGAAAATAAGGAACTAGGATTGGCCATTCAGGCCTGTATTGATCTACTACCTTTAAATCAACGCCGTGTATTTACCATGAAAACCGTGCGCGGACTTGCCACGGAAGATATTTGTAAAGAACTCGATATAAATCCGTCTAATCTTTGGGTAATGATTCACAGGGCAAGAACAGCTCTGATGGGATGCCTTAATAAAAACTGGTTTACGTTATGATCTCTTGTGATGAAGCCGCATTGATTTGCAATAAATCTCAATACCATGAGGCAAGTTTATCTGAAAAGATAAAACTAAAGTTGCATATCCTGTTTTGCAGCACGTGCAAATCTTTCTCCAGAAAAAACAAGCAACTTTCAAGCTTATTTGAGAAGGCAAGGTTGTACGTTCTCAACGATGCCGCTAAAGAAGATCTAAAGAAAAAACTCAGGGATAACCTTTAGATAATTTTTAGTATACACCATAAGAATCCAGCCCAAAAAATAGGAAAAGCCTCTACCCAAAAAGATGCAAAATACCTGGGTTGCTTCGCGGGAAGCCAGACCAGAAGTCCGATAAGGCTAAGCGAAATAATCGATTTCGCAAGTATTTCATATGCTAAAAATTCGTCTTTCATGAATGTCAGCAGAAAGCCAATCAGGCAAAATAGAATCCCGAGTCGTCTTGTTTTTCTGATTCCCATACGCTGCGGGATTGTCATCATCTCGTTGGGGTCAACACTAAGATCCCTGATTTCAAAAGGAACCATCAGGACCAAAATCACGAGTAACCTTTGCAAAGTTTCAATCCATACATCCCAGCTCAAGTCGTGTTGGACTTCGATAACCGGCAATAATACGGTAGTGCCGGCCCATACGAATGCAATTATGAGAATTTTTATGATCCCTGAATGTCTGAGCGTTTTCTGGCTCGGAAAAATGGGTATGGTATAAAAGATAACAAGTACGGCAAGGATTAGAGCACCCATCATTGTATTGGCTGTTAGCTGAGTTCCAAAATACGCGGCGCATACCAGGGAAAGGACACTAAGCCAGCGGATAATTTTATCACCTGATAATAGGCCGAAATACTTATTTTGCCCTCCCCTGGATTGTTTTATGAAATTATATGCGGGAATTGTACCAAAAAAAATGAAAAGATATAAGATGTTAGGCACGCGAATGTTTAAGAAGCAGGAAGTTAGATATAAAAAAGAAACCACGGCCAGAGACACATGGATACTGGCTTTGACATAAAAATCAAAAATCTTTCCTGCCCACTGCATTAAACAAAAATAGACAAAGCAGTTCTATCAACTGATTTTGGTTAAAAACTTTGACTTTGTAGCTTCTTTTATCTGCCTGATTTAAAGGAATAATTACCTAATTTTGTGCTCCTTTTAGCAATGTAAATTTACGCATCGATTATGAACACAGATTCTTTTGCACTTCGCCATATCGGAATTAGAGATGAGGACCTTCCGGATATGTTAAAAACTATAGGTGTCGATAGTCTGGATGAACTTATATTTCAGACCATCCCACAAGACATCCGACTAAAGGAAGACCTGCCTTTGGACAAACCCATGAGTGAACAGGAATTTCTCAATCACATTCACGAAGTATCCCGAAAAAATAAAGTGTTCAAATCGTATATCGGGTTGGGATATCACGAAAGTATTACGCCCTCGGTGATCAAACGAAATATTCTGGAAAATCCGGGATGGTATACGGCCTATACTCCTTATCAGGCTGAGATTGCTCAGGGACGACTTGAAGCTTTGCTGAATTTTCAAACCATGGTCTGCGACCTCACCGGGATGGAGCTGGCCAATGCCTCACTATTAGATGAAAGTACGGCTGCCGCAGAAGCCATGACCATGCTCTTTGATGTTAGGACAAGAGATCAGAAAAAAAATCAGGTCGTTAAATTTTTCGTATCTGAAGAAGTATTACCCCAGACCCTCTCTCTGCTTGAGACACGTGCAAAACCCCTGGGTATAGAATTAGTTATAGGAAAACACACGGAAATTGAATTAGATCCTGATTATTTTGGGATTCTGCTACAATATCCGGGGAAATACGGAGCGATTTTTAATTATACCGACTTTGTCTCGAAGGCAAAAAACAATGGCATCCGTGTGGCTGTTGCCGCTGATATTTTGAGCCTTGTGCTACTGACGCCTCCAGGTGAGTTTGGTGCAGATGTGGTTGTCGGATCCACTCAGCGCTTTGGTATTCCGCTTGGGTACGGTGGACCGCATGCCGCTTTTTTTGCCACAAGAGAAGATTTTAAGCGTAGTATTCCGGGAAGGATTATCGGAGTTACTCGTGATACTGATGGTGCCCGGGGCCTGAGAATGGCGCTGCAGACCAGGGAGCAACATATAAAAAGGGATAAAGCCACTTCAAACATATGTACAGCTCAGGTTTTACTGGCTGTAATGGCAGGGGCCTATGCCGTTTACCATGGTCCTAAAGGGTTAAAGTATATCGCTGATAAGGTTCATTCTCATACGCTTCGTCTTGCTGATGGTCTGGAACAGATGGGACTTTACCAATTGAATTCAGCCTACTTTGATACCATTATGGTAAAAGCAAATTCGGAACAGATCCGGCCGGTTGCGGAAAAAAATAATATTAATTTTCTCTATGTCGATAAGGAGACCATCGCCATCTCCCTTAATGAGGCAACCACTAAAGAAAGGGTAACCGAAATCCTGGATGTTTTCTCAATAGCCCTGGGGAAAGAAAAGCCAACTGCTAACTCCAGCGAAAAAATTTCTCTTCTGGGTGCGGACATGCTGAGAACATCAGATTACCTCACACATGAAGTCTTTAATTCATACCATTCAGAAACACAGTTAATGCGTTACCTGAAACGACTGGAGCGTAAAGACCTTGCACTGAACCACTCTATGATCTCTTTAGGGTCTTGTACGATGAAACTTAATGCAGCTTCCGAAATGTTACCCCTGAGTATGCCTGAATGGGGAAATATCCACCCCTTTGTGCCTTTGGAACAGGCAGCAGGCTACCATGAGGTATTAGAAGAGCTCTCACGCGAACTCAGCATCATCACGGGTTTTGCAGCAACATCACTACAGCCCAATTCAGGAGCCCAGGGTGAATATGCAGGGTTGATGACCATCAGGGCATATCACGAATCAAATGGAGAATCACACAGGAATATCTGTATTATCCCGGCTTCTGCGCATGGGACAAATCCAGCCTCAGCAGTTATGGCCGGAATGCGTGTTATTGTGACCAAAACTGATGAAAAAGGAAATATTGACGTCAACGATCTGGAGGAAAAAGTAAAGCTGCATTCAGAAAACCTCGCGGCTCTCATGGTGACATACCCCTCTACCCATGGCGTTTTCGAATCATCGATAAGAAAAATCACTCAACTGATCCACGACCACGGAGGACAGGTCTATATGGATGGGGCAAATATGAATGCCCAGGTAGGACTGACTAATCCGGCAATTATAGGTGCCGATGTTTGTCACCTCAACTTGCATAAAACCTTTGCTATCCCACATGGAGGCGGGGGTCCGGGTGTTGGACCGATATGTGTAGCAAAGCAGCTCGCACCTTTTCTTCCGGGGAATCCCGTAGTTAAGACAGGAGGCGAAAAGGCCATTTCAGCAATTAGTGCAGCCCCCTGGGGCAGTGCCCTGGTATGCCTGATTTCATATGGCTATATTAAAATGCTGGGGGCACATGGTCTGCGTCGGGCGACGGAAATTGCGATCCTAAATGCCAATTATATAAAGGAAAGGCTAGAGGGAAAATACGAGGTATTGTACACCGGTGAAAAAGGGAGGGCTGCCCATGAAATGATAATTGATTGCCGGCCATTTAAGGTGAAGGAAGTAGAAGTTACAGATATTGCAAAGCGGCTGATGGACTATGGATTTCACGCTCCAACGGTTTCTTTTCCCGTTGCCGGAACAATGATGATTGAACCGACTGAAAGTGAGGGCTTATCCGAATTGGATCGTTTCTGTGATGCGATGATCGCTATCAGGCAGGAAATTGATGAAATTGAGGAAGAAAAGGTTAATAATGTGATGAAAAATGCACCTCACACATTGAAAATGGTTACG
>JABDQK010000024.1 GCA_013042255.1 Flavobacteriaceae bacterium
TTATTTACTGATGTTATCAACAATGGACCCTATTCACTGAACCCTGAATTCCTAGCCAATTTCTCCCTTGCAGGAGAAAATGGATCTGAAGCTATATTCTCAATCCAGTTTACTACCGATGGAGGACAGTCTTTTAATGGAAACAGGGGAGGAACTTTGAATTTTCCCAATCCGGGACCTTTCGGATCCTGCTGCGGATTCTATCAGCCTACTCAGGACCTTGTAAATGCATATCAGACCGATGGTACTGGGTTACCGCTACTCGATACCTTTAATCAGACCGATGTGACCAATGATCAGGACCTTGCTAGCGCAGATCCTTTTACTCCTCATGTCGGGCCACTCGATCCAAGACTGGATTATACTGTGGGGAGAAGGGGAATCGACTATAATGGATACGGACCACATGTAGGACAGGATTGGATACGGGCATCTGATGCTGATATATCAGGTCCTTACCTTTCTAAAAAGAATGTTTACCAGGCTGGCGAAGATGGCAATGTGGGAACGGGAGCCTGGGGACAGCAACATTCCGGAGTTAACTACCATATCATCAGATATGCAGATGTATTGCTGATGGCTGCAGAAGCAGCTGTTGAGGCCAATGATCTGGCAACGGCTCTTGATTATGTGAATCAGGTTAGAAACCGGGCCAAGAATATGACCTATGTACAAAACGATACAGGTACAGGTCCAGCAGCTAACTATCAGATTGAGCCTTATCCTTCATTTGCTGATCAGACTGAAGCCCGTAAGGCTGTTCGTTTCGAACGCAGACTGGAACTGGCCATGGAAGGTCACCGTCTGTTTGATCTTAGAAGATGGGGGGTTTCTGAAAGTGTATTGAACACTTATGTACAGAATGAAGCAAGAACAATACCCAACTTTGGAACCAAAGCTGGACCTTATATGCCAAGTATGGATGTTATGCCGATTCCTATCAACGCTATCGACTTAAGTGGAGGAGTGTTATCACAGAATCCGGGATTCTAGGCCAAACCAACCTTTTTAGAAAACAGGGCATGTTAAATGCCCTGTTTTTTTATGACCTGTACCCCGAGATTTTCTATTTTTATATTCTCTGCAAAATCTTTTTCATGAACCGTTTTCTTTTAGCCACTTTTTCAATTTTACTTTTACTATCCTGTTCATCAAATAAAGAGGAAAGTGACCCCATTTTCAGAAAACTGAATATGAATCAAACCGGGATTTCGTTTGAAAACCAACTGGTAGAAAGTGATTCCCTCAATTATTTTACCTACGCCTATATCTACATGGGTGGAGGTGTATCGGCAGGGGACATCAACAATGATGGACTTATTGATCTCTTTTTTACAGGGAATATGGTCCCCAATAAACTCTACCTCAACAAAGGAAATATGACCTTTGAAGATATTTCAGAGTCTGCCGGTATTTCGGGAGACGATCGATGGTATACTGGAACAACTATGGCAGATGTAAACCATGACGGACTGCTAGATATTTACTGCTCCGTAGGAGGACGCTATGGGATTAAAGAAAATCAGCTGTTTATCAACAATGGAGACAATACCTTTACAGAAAAAGCCGAAGCCTACGGGCTGGCAGATCCCGGGAATAGTGTACAGGCCACATTTTTTGATTACGACCTGGACGGCGACCTCGATATGTACCTGGCCAACTATCCTCCTACCCGATTCGACGCCCCCAATAGTTTTTATTACTTTAAACAACAGTACCCAAAACCCCTTGAGACGGATAAGCTCTACCGAAATGACGGAGATAATTTTACAGATGTTACCAAAGAAGCGGGATTAGTGACCTTTGGACTTTCCCTCAGTGCTACTGTAGGAGACCTCAACAAGGACGGCTGGCCCGATATTTATGTCTCGAACGACTTCTCCACACCCGATTATCTTTTTGTCAACAATCAGGACGGGACTTTTTCCGAAGTGGTGAGACAGGTAACCAAGAATACAGCCTTTTACGGCATGGGAGCTGATATCGCAGATTTCAATAATGATGAAATGCTCGATATCCTGCAGGTAGACATGACCGCCAATGTAAACCGCAGATCAAAGGCCAATATGGCCAGCATGAATCCTGACCTTTTCTGGTCTACTGTAAATTCCGGTTTCCACTATCAATATATGCAGAACAGCCTGCAGCTCAATAACGGCCTTCTTTATGACAGCCTGCCGGATTTCAGTAATATCTCAAGACTGGCGGGAGTCTCTTCTACAGATTGGAGCTGGGGTCCATTATTTGCCGACCTCGACAACGATGGATGGAAGGATATTTTTATTTCTAACGGTACGCGAAGGGAGATCAACAACCGCGATTTTTTCCTGAACTGGGAAAAAGAAGGCAGGCCTATGGATAATCTCCTTGAGCGATCCCAGACCATCCCATCAGAACCCATAGATAATTTTGTGTTCAGAAATAACCAGGACCTCACCTTTTCGCAGATGAACGAGACCTGGGGTATTAGTTTCGAAGGTTTTTCCAATGGTTCCGTATATGCCGATCTGGACAATGACGGCGACATGGAGGTCATCACCAATAATATCGACGACCTAGCTTCGATTTTTGAAAACCTGAGCTCAGAAAACAGCAATTCCCTCACTCTTAACTTTAAAGGACCCGAGAAGAATCCTTTTGGTATTGGTGTACAGGTTACAGCGATAAGCCAGGGAGAAAAACAGTTTCAGGAAATGACGCTCAGCAGGGGGTTTCAGTCGTCTGTGGCACCACAACTGCATTTCGGTTTGGGACAGCAGGAGCAACTAGACAGCCTTCTGGTACGTTGGCCGGATGGGAAAGAACAATTGCTAACCGGGTTGCATTCAAACAGCAGGATGCTAATTGATTATGCCGAAGCCGGAGCGGCGATCAGAAATGAAATGGCAGTTCAGGAAAAACCTTTTATTAAGGATGATCCTGAAAAGCTGGGTATTGATTTCAGGCATGAAGAGAATTATTACAACGATTTCCTCAAGGAGATCCTCCTCCCCCACCAGACTTCCATGTTTGGCCCGGGAATCGGGGTTGGGGACCTCAATGGGGACGGGGAAGACGACTTTGTGGTTGGAGGAGCAGCTAATCACCCTGCGGGGATTTATTTTAAAGGCCCTGAAGGGTTCGAAAGACAATTGATGCCTTCCGTAGCCCGCGACAGTGTTTATGAAGACCTGGGCATTCTAATTTTTGATGCCGAGGGTGATGGTGACAATGACCTGTATATGGTGAGCGGGGGAAATGAATTCAGTGCCGGTTCAAAATTACTGCAGGACCGACTCTACCTCAATGACGGGAGCGGTCAACTCGTAAAGGCACCAAAATCACTGCCGCAGATGTTCAGCAGTGGATCGAGAGTAAAAGCTACTGATTTTGACAA
>JABDQK010000030.1 GCA_013042255.1 Flavobacteriaceae bacterium
AGAATAGTTTTGGAAAAAATGGTCATACCGAAGAAGTGAGCAAAAGTAAGCTTTTAAAGACTTAAAATTAGTTTATTAGGAGAAAAGAATGAATAATATTTATATATTTGCAAGCCTGAAAAATAACAGATTAAGTAAACATAAACATGACGAAAGCAGATATCGTATCTAAGATCTCAGAGAAACTGGGAATTGAAAAAGGTGATGTTCAAGCCACTGTGGAAACATTTATGGAGGAAGTTAAATCATCGCTCGAAAATGGAGACAATGTGTACCTGAGAGGATTTGGCAGTTTTATTATCAAAACACGCGCAGAAAAAACAGGTAGAAATATTTCTAAAAACACAACGATCAAAATACCTGCTCACAACATTCCGGCATTTAAACCCGCAAAGGTTTTTGTTGAAGGGGTAAAGAGTAACGTTGAAGTAAAATAATAACCGAAATTAAAGCAGAGTTTTATGCCGAGTGGTAAGAAAAGAAAAAGACACAAGGTGGCTACTCACAAGCGAAAAAAACGCAGAAGAGCCAACCGCCACAAGAAGAAGTAGTTGCAATAACTACTTTTTCGTTTTAATACGTTCATTGACATAGAAATTCTAAAAAGGATTTCGACGGGTTAACACAACCTGTAACAACTAATGTTTAATCCATCCCGCAGGATGCGGGATATAAATTGATTCAGGTGAATAGAGAATTAATCGTAAGATCAAATTCTGTTGCCGTCGATTTTGCCTTACTAAAAGATGGAAAACTCATTGAACTTCACAAAGACGAAAACGATCATAATTTTAATGTGGGAGATATTCTCCTCGCTAAGATCAGAAAACCGGTAACGGGTCTGAATGCCGCTTTTGTAAACGTAGGTTATGAAAAGGATGCTTTTTTGCATTATCATGATCTCGGGCCCCAACTGGCATCGATGTTGAAGTTTGTAAAAAAAGTGAGTACGGGGAAACTCAGAGATTATTCCCTTAAAAATTTTCCATTTGAAAAAGATATTGATAAGCACGGAACCATTAATCATGTGGTAAAAGCAAATCAATCTCTTTTGGTTCAGATCGTAAAAGAACCCATATCCACAAAAGGACCCCGAATTAGTTCCGAGCTATCAATAGCCGGACGCTATTTGGTTATGGTCCCCTTTTCCGACCGAGTATCGGTTTCTCAGAAAATAGAGAGTAATCAGGAAAAAGACAGGCTTAAAAGATTAGTAAAAAGTATTAAGCCCAAAGGATTTGGAGTTATAATCAGAACCGTTGCAGAAGGCAAAAAAGTCGCGGAACTAGACAAGGATCTTCAAAACTTGCTGGACAAATGGACAGCAATGTGTAAGAAATTGTATAAAGCGCGCACCCCATCTAAAGTCCTTGTAGAGGTGAACAGAGCCTCTTCCATTTTAAGGGACGTTTTTAACGATACCTTCACAGGTATCCATGTAGATGATGAAACGCTTTATACCCAACTGAAGGATTATGTGCATGAGATTGCACCTGATAAAGAATCCATTGTTAAGTTGTACAGTTCATCAGTCCCCATTTTCGAAAAATTCGGGATTGAAAGACAAATCAAAACCTCTTTCGGACGCACAGCGTCTATGAGCAAAGGTGCCTATCTGGTAATTGAACACACTGAGGCCTTACACGTTATTGATGTCAATAGCGGTAACCGGTCTAATAAAGCCAACAATCAGGAAGATACCGCGCTGGAGGTTAATATGCTGGCGGCTACTGAAATAGCCCGGCAATTACGCCTGCGGGATATGGGAGGAATTATCGTTGTCGATTTTATCGATATGGTAAAATCCGATCATAGAAAAAAACTGTTCGATCATCTCAGAAATGAAATGAAAGACGACCGCGCCAAGCATAAAATCCTGCCCCCCAGTAAGTTTGGCCTGGTTCAGATAACCAGACAAAGGGTAAGGCCGGAAGTAAATATCAAGACCACTGAGGTAAATCCCAGTGGTAGTAGTCAGGAGGTAGAAGCTCCCATTGTATTGATTGAAAAAATCAATTCAGACCTGGAACATCTTTTAAAAAATACCCAAAAAGACAAAGGAATTGTGCTTAATACACATCCCTTTATTGCGGCGTATTTAACAAAAGGTTTTCCCTCGATAAGGTCCAAGTGGTTTTTGGAACACAGAAAGTGGATCAAAATCCAGCCAAGGGATGCATATACCTACCTCGAGTACCATTTTAAAGATAAAGATGGGAAAGACATTATCTAAAAAGCGGCTTCAGCAGAAGCCGCTTTTTTTGTTTTAGTACCTTTGATGAATGCTGAAAAGAAAGGCCTACACGCTTCCCGAAGCCACCCGAAAAATGGAACACTATTGTGCCTATCAGGACAGGTGCCACCAGGAAGTATTGCAAAAACTCAGGGAGATGCGCATGATCCCTCAAGCCATTGACCAGATCATGGGACACCTCATTTCAGAAAATTACCTCAACGAAGAGCGCTTTGCCACAGCCTTTGCAAGAGGTAAGTTCAGGATAAAAAACTGGGGGCGGATCAGGATCAGCCTGGAACTAAAAAAAAGAAATATCTCTCCTACTATTATCAAAATTGCCCTGAAGGAACTGGAAGGACCCCAGTATTCCAGAGCTTTGGAAAAATTGGCCAGAAAAAGACTGGATCAGCTAAAAGGCCTGGATCACTGGCAACAAAAAAAGAAACTCTCAGACTACTTATTGTACAGGGGTTGGGAAAGACATCTGGTGTACGAGCAACTCGATCGACTTATCGACAACAAATAATCAATACAAACTAGCTATTCACTATAGGTACTTTTCGGTGCGTTCTATTGCCTTTTTATTCTTCCAGTCTATCCATTTCTTACCTCTCCATTTGCGCATGCCATTATCAAAATATCTCATAAAGAGGACATTGTAAAAAGCTTTGCTGAGGTGCAGTGGATTCCTGGCGACCGCCCTTAAGCTCATTGAAAATCCCGGGGTATTATACTTCATATAATGCCAGTACCCTTCAGGCATATACAGGACTTCGCCATGACTCAGATTTGTCCTAAACCCTGAGGCATGTTTAAGGGCTGGCCATTTGTCAAAATCGGGGTTTGAAAAATCGATCGACTCATGAGTAATCAGAGAATGGGGCACTTTATATAAAAACTTACTCTCACTTTGAGGAAAGAGAATACATTCTTTTTCCCCGGCAAAGTGGAAATGAAAGATATTGGCCAGGTCGATGTCGTAATGCATAAAAGTATAAGAATCCCTGCCGCCAAAAAACAACATCGGTAGCCCTTTCATCACCGGAATACCAAAATCAGGATATATGAAATCTTTCTGCAGTTCGGGCACTTCCTTGATGACATTCCAGAGGAAGATCCTGTATTTTGTAGGCTCCTTAAGAAGAAGGTCGATGTAGTCCTTCATCTTCATGGTTGCATGTGGCTGGTTAAATCCCTCCTTATGGTCAACGGGTCTGTTGTCGTAAAGTGGAACTATTTTATCCCCCGCCACTTCGCGGATATAATCAAAATTCCATTTGGAATAGGCAGGCCAGTCATGGATGTAATTCTCGATGACGACAGGTTTTTGAGGCCGCAAATAGTCCTTCAGGAACTGTTCCTTGGTCAATGTTTTAACCCTGGGTATCTCTGTTAATTTCAATACAAGCCTGATTATTCGATAAAGTAAAGGTAAGAAACCGGATTTATTCGTCCATTTACAAGAGGTAAGTTACAAGGCAGTAATACCCGTTATTAACGGGACTTTGCTTTTTGTTTTGCCATCTCATTGCGTTCTATCTGATGACCCGGCCTGGTCCACTTTGGTTTTTCACCTTTCGCTTCAAACTGAGATTCGTTCTGTTCTACCGTCCTGGGTTGTGGCATTTTCTCAAAGGCATGCTGAGGTTCCAACCCCAATAGTTGAAACATTTCCATGTCCTCATTCACGTCCGGGTTGGGAGTGGTTAGCAATTTGTCTCCGGCAAAAATAGAATTCGCCCCTGCAAAGAAACACATAGCCTGGCCTTCTTTACTCATTCCCGTTCTTCCTGCGGATAGGCGTACCTGGGTTTTTGGCATCACGATTCGGGTTGTCGCAACCATTCTTATCATATCCCAGATTGGGACAGGTTCCATCTCCTCCATAGGTGTTCCTTCCACAGCTACTAAAGCATTAATAGGAACCGATTCAGGCTGGGGATCAAGGGTGGCAAGAGCGACCAGCATTCCTGCCCGGTCCTCAAGTTTTTCACCCATTCCAATAATACCCCCACTACAAACCGTAACATTACTTTTCCTGACATTTTCTATAGTCTGTAGCCTGTCTTCAAAAGCCCTTGTAGATATAACATCTTTGTAGTAGTCTTCTGAAGTATCGAGATTGTGATTATATGCATACAAACCGGCCTCGGCTAATCGTTTAGCCTGATTTTCCGTAAGCATTCCCAGGGTACAGCAAACTTCCATATCGAGTTTGTTTATGGTACGAACCATTTCCAAAACCTGTTCAAACTCCGGCCCATCCTTAACATTTCTCCAGGCTGCCCCCATACAAACTCTTGAACTCCCTGAAGCTTTGGCTCTCAGTGCCTGGGCTTTTACCTGAGAAACACTCATTAGATCATTGCCTTCAATATCCGTGTGATATCGCGCTGCCTGCGGACAATAGCCGCAATCTTCAGGACAGCCTCCGGTCTTAATCGATAATAATGTTGAGACCTGAACTTTGTTGGGATCGTGAAACTCCCGATGAACACTAGCCGCCCTGTAAAGCAATTCCATCATGGGTAGCTCGTATATTTTGAGAATCTCTTCCCTTGTCCAATTATGTCTTAACTCTTTCATTATATCATTTTATGTCGTTCTCAAAAATAGAGAATCCTGTGAAATAGTGATGCTATTCCCCGATTATTATATCATCTGCTCATAGCTAAGGGTGCCTTAACAGCACGCTAACCGCATTTCCTCCAAAGCCTACTGCGTTGACAAGAATCCTTTTGAGCTTTTTTGCCCCGGGTATTTCTCCGGAATACGGAACAGGAATAAAAACCTGATTCCGTAACATGAGTACAGCCAATTCCATACTCAGCATCCCCGATGCCCCAAATGTGTGCCCTGTTTGCCATTTGTTAGAAGTAAGCAGGGGCATGGAATCCCCAAACAGCTTTTCTATCGCCCTGTATTCTGACAAATCTCCCTGAATTGTTCCCGGCGCGTGCATGACGATAGCATCGACCTCTGAAACCGCTAAATCACCAAGAGCCATCGCCATGGATTTCTGAAAACAATCGGCTTCTGTTGAAATAGAAACCGGATGC
Source organism: Flavobacteriaceae bacterium (assembly GCA_013042255.1). Classification (GTDB taxonomy): domain Bacteria; phylum Bacteroidota; class Bacteroidia; order Flavobacteriales; family Flavobacteriaceae; genus Muriicola. The sequence goes on from JABDQK010000030.1 coordinate 5,296, forward strand.
TCGAGAATTTCAGTAGCATATCCAACGCCTTCGATAATGGCCAGACTTTGGGGCGTAATCCCCTTCTGCAGACAAGCCACAGCAGCTCCTTCACCCAGGACCATACTGTTCGCATCTTTATCCAGATCGAGGGCCCTGCAGGGATATTTATCTGTTCCCTCCGAATAGATCTTAAGAGCCTTCATCTGTGCAAGGGTAAAAGGAGTGAGTGGAGCTTCACTTCCTCCGACCATAAATCGATCAGCCATACCGCTTTGTAGCCATGCAATCCCATTCAAGACTGCATGTAAAGCTGTAGAACAGGTAATCGAGTGGGATATATCAGGGCCTGTGGTCTTAAGATCATGGGCTACCCATGAAGAAATATTTCCCAGGGTTGTTGTTGGGGAAGTGGTAGGGTTTGTTCTGCCCGTTGTGATAAACTCTTTATGCCTGGATTCAAACAGACCCGTAGCACCCCTGGAGGATCCTATATTGATTCCTATGGCCTTTTCTCCAGTCCATGAAGCCGATTTAACCGCCAGTCTGGCAACATATAGGGCGAAAAGAACAGTGTCATCTAATTGCTTGTACCGGGACTCTGATTCCCTTAATTCCTCCAGTTTTTTTCTATTTCCTTCAGACAAGGGCGCCACCGGGGCACCAGCACCATCATAGATTCGATTTTCCAGGGCGTGCTTCCCGGAAAGATAAGATGACCATACTTGTTCTTCCCCTCTCCCAAGGGCGGAAAGGGATTCAATAGCAACAAGAGAAATCGGGGCACTTAGTGACTTCATACGAGGGGCTAAAATAAGGGTTCTTACTATTTCTGACTTAATGAATCCAGTAAATTTCCTTACCGGAATTTTATCATCTTATCGATTTATAAGTCGAGTTCAAGTGCTCCTGCTACAGCGCTGTACACCTTGTCGAGCTGATCGTCACTAATAATAAATGGAGGTAGTAGGTAAATCGTCTTGCCTAAGGGCCTTAAATAAACCCCCTTCTCCATAAAATATTCGTACAATCGATCGCGCAGACTTCCGTATCTCGGTGTTTCAATGTTGAGATCCAGGGCATAAATAACCCCTTTCTGCCTGGTGGCCGATATTCTGGGATGGTTTCTTATCTCTTTATCAAATTGCTGATGCCGATCTGTGATCCTCCTGATATTCTCCTGTATTTCTTCCGATTGTAATAATTTGAGAGCCGATAAGGCTGCCGTACAGGCCAGCGGATTTGCAGTATAGGTATGCCCGTGGAAGAACCCCTTTCTGATCTCTTCGTCGTAGAAGGCATTGTATATTTCTTTTGTACAACTTGTTATAGCCATAGGGAGTAAACCGGCCGTAAGCGCCTTGGAGAGACAAATTATATCAGGTTTGATCCTTACCTGATCGGAAGCAAAGAAAGTCCCTGTTTTTCCAAAGCCCGTCATTACTTCATCTGCAATGG
>JABDQK010000031.1 GCA_013042255.1 Flavobacteriaceae bacterium
CGGGCCAGGCCTGATGGTTTTGTTAAAAATCGTTAAGTTCGATTCGTCTATTTTCCGAATAGTCCGCCCAGCATTCCGCCAAGGCCACCTTTCTTTTGTTTACTTCCCAGTACCATGTCTGCTACATCATCCAGAACACTTCCGTCACCATCGGCATCAATAAGGCTGGTGATAAGACTCTGATTTTGTTTTGGTTGTCCTCCAAGCATTGAACCTAAAAGTGAACTTAATCCGTTAGCATCGCTAACATTACTCTGAGCTTTTTGCCTGCCGAGGTACCCCATAACAATAGGAGCAGCAATTTTTAAAATCTGTGCTACACTTCCGGCGTCAACACCAGATTTCTGACTTAAGGCATTCTCAACTGCGGGTTGCTTACTTCCCAGCACATGTCCTAATATTCCCGCACCATCATTGATTACAGAATCATTTACACCTCCCTGGAATAAGCCTCCAAGATTATCCAGAATCCCGCCGGTATGTTTAGAAGAAAGCGCATTCATGAGTCCGTCAGCATTTTGAGGATTCGAGGCATTTTTCTTCATGGCGCCCAATAATAGGGGCATGGCCATACTCAGCACATCGGCTGTTTTTTCTGTCGGTTGTCCTGTTTGCTGAGAGACACCGCTAATGAGTTCTTTGCCCATAGGGCCACTTAATAAATCCAAAAGTCCTGACATAATCTTTGTTTAATAAATTGAAATTTATAGTAATTTCTTGGTTACATTTTAATCGAGCAACTGAATGATTTGTTCAGCAAGTTCGGTTCCAATTCTGTCCTGTGCTTCACCAGTGGCTGCTCCTATATGGGGCGATAATGAAATCTTCGGATGCATCAGAATCCTGACTTCAGGAACGGGTTCGGATTCAAACACATCGAGTCCGGCAAAAGACACCTTACCGCTGTCGATGGCCGCAACCAACGCTACTTCATCTATCACGCCACCTCTCGCAGCATTGACAAGTCCAACACCATTTTTCATTATTTCAAAATCGGCTTTGCCAATCACGTATTCTTTCTGAGCCGGGACGTGTAAGGTAATGAAATCGGATGACTTCAGCAGTTCTTCTTTGGGGCAGCTTTTCAGGTTGAAAGAGACTGATTGACCGTCATAAAAAGGTAGGTTGATCTGAGCCTCCTCGAGAAAAGGATCGTGATAGATGACCTTCATTCCTATTCCCAGGGCTATTTTGGCGGTAGCCTGACCTATTCTTCCAAATCCCAGAACCCCTAGTGTCTTGCCTCGTAATTCCGTGCCTTTTCCGTAATTTTTTTTCAGACCCTTAAAGTTCTTGTCCCCTTCAAGTGGCATATTCCTGTTTGCGTCGTATAAAAACCTGACACCCCCGAATAAATGGGCGAAAACCAGTTCGGCAACGGAGGCCGAAGAAGAAGCCGGGGTGTTGATAACGTGAAGGCCTTTTTCCCTGGCATAGTCAACGTCAATGTTGTCCATTCCTACACCACCTCGTCCAATAAGTTTGAGGCTGGGACAGGCGTCGATCAATTCCTTTCTAACCTGGGTGGCACTTCTAACCAGCAGGCCCGTTATCTGTTCTTCATTGATAAAATTCGCCAGTTGTTCCTGGGCCACATTGGTTGTCAATACTTCGTAACCTGCCGCCTCCAGGGCCAGTATCCCACTATTTGATATGCCGTCATTGGCTAGTATTTTTTTACTCATATTCCGGATATTCTCTTTAGTTTTTAGAAGGAGTACCTTATGCTTTTCTTTCCAGATCACTCATCACGTCAACCAGAACACCAACACTTTCCAGGGAAAGCGCGTTATACATGGAAGCCCGGTAACCGCCCACAGAACGATGCCCGTTCAGGCCGTTAATTCCCGCCTCTTTCCACATAGCATCGAAAGTATCCTTGAGTTTTTCATCGGTAAGGGTGAAGGTGGCGTTCATATTTGAACGGTCCTCTTTTTCAGCATACCCTTTAAATAAAGGATTTAGGTCAATCTCTGAATAAATTAGTTTTGCTTTTTTCTCGTTGATCTCTTCAATGGCGGATATACCACCCAGGTCTTTAAGCCATTGTAGAGTTAGCATGCTGACATACACCGGAAAAACAGCCGGAGTATTGAACATACTATCCTTTTCAATATGTATTTTATAATTGAGCATGGAAGGGATTTTCCGACTCACCTTGCCCAGCAGGTCTTCTTTGACGATAACCAGGGTGGTTCCGGCCGGACCCATATTTTTTTGTGCTCCGGCATAGATCAGATCAAATTTTGAAAAATCGAGCTGCCTTGAGAATATATCAGAGCTCATGTCACAGACAAGCGGTGCCTTCGATTTAGGAAATTCCTTGATCTGGGTACCAAAGATGGTATTGTTTGATGTGAGATGCAGGTAGTCGAGCCCATCAGGAATATTGTATCCTTTTGGGATATAATTGTAATTCTTGTCCTTTGAGGAGGCAACTTCAACAGCACTGCCAATTATGTTAGCTTCTTTAAAGGCTTTAGCGCTCCAGGTTCCGGTATTGATATATCCAGCTTTGTTTTCCAGCAGATTATAAGCCACCATGGTAAATTGCATACTGGCCCCGCCTTGAAGATAAAGTGCCTGATATCCCTTTCCTTCCAGGCCAAGGAGTTCAAGCGCCAGCGCTCTTGCTTTTTCCATAACGGCTACAAATTCCTTACTACGGTGAGAAATCTCAATCAGGGAAAGGCCTATTCCATCGAGTTCAAGAACAGCTTCGGCGGCCTTTTGCATTACCTCTGCAGGAAGAATACAAGGTCCGGCGCTAAAATTGTGTTTTTTCATAAGATGTGTTGCATTTTTTGCAGCTGTAAAGGTCGAAAAATAAGACGAGATAGGGGGTGTATTTCCCGAATAATTACATCAGGTTTTTAACAGGAATTCAACAGTATCCACTCCATCGGCATAGTCGGTCAACGAAGGTTTCTGAGTGTGACCAAAAGCCACTTCTTCAGGAGTGATTCCCTCGGCTACCACACATTGAATCTTATCGGCCTGAGCTATCAGCTTTTCAACCAAAGCATTTTTTGAAGAGTAGGTTTCGTAGAACAATGTTCCTATAGGAGAAGTAAACGCTTCGTCTGGTTTCAACAGGAGAAAGCCGTTGTCGAGGAATTTAAATTCGCTCATCAGATAAACGGCTTTGTTATAATCGTAGTTGTTGTGATACTTGTGGTGGTCTTTCAGATATAAATAAGTTTCAATCGCTTCAAAAAAAGCTTTAAAGTCATACCCTTCAGGTACAAATAATTTACTTACACTCCTGCACCCAAGGCCAAAATACCTGAAGATGTCCTCTCCCAGGGCCTGGAGTTGCTCCTTTGTCTCATCACCCTTTAAAACAGCAACACTATTGCGATTTTTCCGGATTACATGAGGCTTGTGTCCGAAATAGTATTCAAAATAGCGGGATGTATTGTCACTTCCAGTGGCAATAACGGCGTCGTATTCCTTCAGAATCCCTTCTGAAAATTCCACTTTCCCCTCTAATTGGGGTTCATATTCGATCAATTTTCGCAGAAAGAAGGGAAGTAGTTCTTTATCGTTTGATGACATTTTTACTACAGCGCTGTGGCCGCTAACGAGAACTGAGAGAAGATCGTGGAAGCCAACCAAAGGAATATTCCCTGCCATGATTACGGCGATCTTATTTTCGACATTCTCCGGTATGGAGTAAGAAGACATCCAGGACCGGAGATTATCCGGGCTTAGCAGTTCACCCCAGGCCGACAAAGCATACAGGAGGTTATCGTCAGTAAACCAGGCATTTTTCAGCCTCGCCTGCACCAGTACTGCCTTGAGTTCATCGTATTCCCTCCCCAGGATCTCTTTCCCGGGTGTGTAATTCCTGAGAAAATCACCAAGTTTAACAAATGCTTTTAATCTTTCTTCCAGGGTCGCCATATATTTGTACAAAACAGGTTTCGAGTGTACCTTTGCCGCAAAAGTATAAAACTGCAGGAGAAGTATTGATGAAGTCTGTTTTATCTTATAATTTGGAGTGTTTGCTAAAAGAAAAAGAGAATTATGGCCATTATTATAACCGATGAGTGTATCAATTGTGGTGCCTGTGAACCAGAATGCCCCAATACAGCTATTTATGAAGGGGCAGAAGAATGGCGATATAGTGATGGTACCTCACTAAAAGGTGACGTGATTTTACCAGACGGGAAGAAGGTAAATGCTGACGAAGTGCAGGAACCCATAAGTGATGAGATATATTATATTTCACCTGATAAGTGTACCGAATGTATGGGGTTTCACGAAGAGCCTCAATGTGCAGCCGTTTGCCCTGTTGATTGTTGTGTGCCTGATGAAGACCACGTTGAGAGCGAAGAAACTTTGCTTGGAAAGCAAAGTTTTATGCACCCCGAAGGATAAGCCTGCTAATTATCCACTTTAAAGTTTTTCATCTCTTCCAGAGGTTCAATGATCTGATTATCCTCCCAGATAGATGCTCTATACTGCTTTAAGAGGGTAAATGGAATTTCCTCAGCCTCAGTGAGGGCTTCATATTCATGCGACTCAAGAGTGTTCCCTGAAAGTATAAGTAGTTCTTTTTTCTCCCTTCCTTCTCCCTCAAAAATAAAATCGAAAATTACTTTCTCTCGATCCCTGCTGTTCTCAATAAACTTAAGGGGTCTACTGAGATACACATAATTACCATGATCCCTTTTGATGTAATAGGGCTGATATTTTCCGGTCTTTTGCTGTTTGTAAAGGATGATACCTTCATTCTTGTTCTCCACATATTTAACCCCAAGCAGGAGCTTCATATTGAATTTTCTCCCTTCTTTCCCTTCACTGAAGGAATAATCGGCTTTGAGAACTGCAAAATCATAGGAAGAGATATACAATCTGCCGCTAAACTTTGATTTCGACCTGCGAGGGCGATATGAAACGACGTAAATGGGGTTGCCCTGGAAGTAGGAGGCCCCTTCGAGGGTAAAACGATAGGAATCAGTATTTAGAATTTTGTCCAAAAAAGAAAGCTCGAACCACTGGGCTGTCCGAAACGTTCTCACTACAGACGACTTCACCTCCCTGTTGGTAAATGATGTTTTTTTCTCATTAAGAAAGTCGTCCTGATCAAAGGCCAGAGAATCCTCAATCTTAAATAAGCCCGTTTTTAACTTATAAGTTAACGTAGTATCCAAATACTGCAGAATGATATTCTGAGCCTTTTTCTGGACATCATCAAGAGAGAAGTCTTTCCTGCTGTCGATTAGCTTGGTGGCTTTATCGATCACAATTTTACTTGAATCCTTATCCTTTAAAAAAATAGCACCGCTGTAATCCTGAAACTCGATCAGTCGACTATCCTTTATTGCTCTTGCAAGAGAATCGAGTTGTTCACTCGCCAGTGCTACCTGTTCCTTTGGAATCGCTGTGGCTTTTTTAATGTCGACATTCAGCCTGTCAAAATTCATGTAATTCGAACCCCGGAAGAACATCTGATATTTTTGCAGGTCATTCATATAGTTATCAGGGTAAGCTTTTCTGACCTCCCTAATAATTTCCTCCGCCGTGGGCATGCGGTTCCTTAAAAGCACTTCACTGAGTTCAATGGTTGAAGGCTCCAGATAGATGATCTGATCCTGAATAAATGAGTTTACTGCTAAACGCCTTTGTTTGTAACCCATAGAGGAGATCAGCAAGCTGTCTGTTTCCGGATTGACAGGCCGTATGGCAAACCCACCTTCTTCATTGGCAATTGTGCCATAGTCCGACCCCAGTTGGATGGTAGCAAATGGAACGGCTTCTTTAGTGTTGCTATCCATAATTATTCCCCTCAAACTCTGTGCGTTGGCAAAGAAGCCGAGGCAAAGTATCGCTGAGTTAAAAAGTATACGTATTCGTGTCAAGTAGAAGTTATTTGCGAGTTAAGACGATTTATGTAGAAAATTGTTACTTAGTTCAGCCAATCGTTGATTAATCAGAGGTTGCCATTTTAGAAAGAATCTCACGAAATATCTTCGCACAGACCATTGCGGTCATTTTATTCAGATCCCGGTCGGGATTGTATTCTACTATATCAGCTCCGATAATTGGGCCTCGTATCGACTGGATGATATGCAGCACCTCTCTTGTGGTAAATCCTCCAGGTTCCTGGTGCGAGACTCCCGGGGCACATGCAGGATCCAAACTATCGATATCTACGGAAAGGTATAGAGGTTTTGTAAAGGAAGGAATGGCTTCGAGTTTAAAGTCCTTCATTTCAATAATTTCTACTCCAAATTTATCCGCCTGTTCCCGCTGATGTGTATTTAAAGTCCGAACACCAATCTGAACCAGCCTGCTGGCAAGTTTGTCTTCCATAACACGTGCAAAAGGGCAGGCGTGAGAATAAGGATCCCCGTCAAAACTGTCATAAAGATCACCATGGGCATCGATGTGAAGAATCTCTATTGGCCCTGATTGCTGGTGCACAGCCTTGATCACAGGATAGCTGATCGAGTGATCTCCCCCCAAACTGATGATCTTATTTTTTCCATTCAAGTTAGAAGCTGTAATTTCTTCTATATCAAAGTATTCATTTATCTTAAAATCACCTTTGTCTTCAAAAATACCCGGGTGTACATCCATCCCATTTTCTGAAAAGTAATTGGCAGATGAACTGTGATAGGCGGCTCTGATCTCAGGCGGGGCTTTGGCAGCCCCCCTCAGGAAGGAAGATTTTTCATCGAATAAAAACCCCTGAAGGGTGATTGTGCTGGACATCTTTAGATCCTTGAACTTTTAGTGTTCTAAATATACTAGTAAAAAGTATATTTGCAGCCCGTAAAACAGATACAACAGAATGAAAGCAGGTATAGTAGGACTTCCGAACGTAGGAAAATCGACCTTATTCAATTGTTTATCCAATGCAAAAGCTCAGAGCGCCAATTTTCCGTTTTGTACAATAGAGCCCAATATAGGAGTGGTTAACGTCCCTGATCAGCGTTTGGAAAAACTCGAGTCACTCGTTAATCCGGAAAGGGTAATTCCCGCTACGGTGGATATTGTTGATATTGCCGGACTTGTAAAAGGTGCGAGTAAGGGTGAAGGTCTGGGGAATCAGTTCCTCGGTAATATCCGTGAAACAGATGCCATTCTTCACGTTTTGCGCTGCTTTGATGATGATAATGTAGTGCATGTTGATGGTTCGGTTGACCCTATACGCGATAAGGAAACCATTGATATGGAACTACAGCTGAAGGATCTCGAAAGCATCGAAAAGAAACTGGATAAGGTAAAGCGCGCTGCTAAGACCGGAAACAAGGATGCCCTGAAAGAAGAAGCTGTTTTGCTTAAGGTCAAGGAAAATCTGGAAGCGGGTATCTCAGTAAGGGCCATCCAATTCAGTGCCGAAGATCGAAAGGATTTTATTAGTCCTCTCCAGCTTATTACAGACAAACCGGTACTCTATGTATGCAATGTGGATGAGTCGTCTGCAGTTTCAGGGAATAAATATGTAGACGAGGTAAAAAAGGCTACGGCCGACGAAAATGCTGAGATAATTGTGTTGGCCGTGGGAACAGAGGCCGATATTTCAGAGTTGGAAACCTATGAAGAGCGTCAACTCTTCCTGGAAGATCTGGGTCTCGATGAGCCGGGATCGTCAAAACTTATCAGAGCCGCCTATAAACTCCTAAACCTGCACACTTATTTCACGGCAGGGGAAAAGGAAGTAAGGGCCTGGACTATACCCGTTGGGGCCACGGCCCCTCAGGCTGCCGGGGTAATTCATACCGATTTCGAAAAAGGATTTATCAGGGCTGAGGTCATTTCCTATGACGATTATATTACCTTTGGAAGTGAAATCAAAGTGAAAGAAGCCGGAAAGATGCGTGTAGAAGGAAAGGAATACATAGTTAAGGATGGAGATGTGATGCATTTCCGATTTAATGTCTAGTATCTCCCATAGATCACAAAAGTACCGAGTGCAGGGAAGGGCAGGCTATTAACAAAAAGCCTTCTGCATTGTTAATTACTTTCTTTTTGGTGCATTTTGATTTCTGCTCTGAAATTTTATATTAGCAGGCATATACCCCAAATTAATGGCACAGACCCAATATACTGAAGAGAACATCAGGTCTCTGGACTGGAAGGAGCACATCCGCCTGCGTCCCGGGATGTATATCGGGAAATTAGGTGACGGATCTTCTGCAGATGACGGTATCTACATTCTCCTTAAAGAAGTTATAGACAACTGTATTGACGAATTTGTCATGGGGGCCGGAAAGACCATTGAGATTTCCATTCCCGGAGATAAAGTAATTGTCCGCGATTTCGGAAGAGGGATCCCGCTTGGGAAAGTGGTGGACGTGGTTTCCAAAATGAATACCGGAGGAAAGTATGACACCCGTGCCTTTAAGAAATCTGTCGGACTCAACGGGGTAGGAACAAAGGCAGTGAATGCACTCTCCTCTTTTTTCCGGGTAGAATCGACCAGGGACGGGAAATCGAAATCTGCCGATTTTGAATACGGGAATCTTGTCACGGAAGATTTTCTGGAAGAAACATCGCGGAGACGGGGAACCAAGGTAGTCTTTACGCCCGATGAGAGTATTTTCAAAAAATATAAATACCGGAATGAGTATGTGGAACGCATGCTCAAGAATTACGTTTACCTCAATCCGGGCCTTACCATTGTCTTTAACGGGGAAAAATTCTTCTCGGAAAACGGACTGAAGGACCTGCTGGAGGACAACAATAGTGCAGAAGACCTTCTGTATCCCATAATTCATCTCAAAGGCGAGGATATCGAGGTAGCTATCACGCATAGCAAGACACAGTACAGCGAAGAATACCATTCTTTTGTCAACGGCCAGCATACAACTCAGGGAGGAACGCACCAATCAGCTTTTAGAGAAGCCCTGGTAAAAACAATACGCGACTTTTACGGGAAGAATTACGACGCATCTGATATCAGAAAGAGCATTATTTCTGCCATATCCATAAAAGTAATGGAGCCGGTATTTGAGAGTCAGACCAAAACAAAACTCGGGTCTACGGATATGGGAGGTGAACTTCCGACTGTGCGTACCTATATCAACGACTTTATTGGCAAGCAGTTAGATAACTACTTGCACAAGAATCCGGAGACGGCAGAAAAGATCCAGCGCAAGATCATGATGGCCGAGAAGGAACGAAAAGAGCTGTCGGGGATCAGAAAACTTGCCAGGGAGAGGGCTAAAAAGGCCAGTCTCCACAACAAGAAACTACGCGATTGCCGTATACATCTGGGAGACATGAAGAGCGAAAGGCGCCTTGAAAGCACCTTGTTTATTACGGAGGGGGATTCGGCATCAGGATCTATCACTAAATCCAGGGATGTAAACACACAGGCCGTTTTCAGCCTGAGGGGGAAGCCCCTGAATTCCTATGGGATGTCTAAAAAGATCGTGTATGAAAATGAGGAATTTAATCTGCTACAGGCGGCACTTAACATCGAAGAATCCATGGAGGATCTTCGGTATAACAATATCGTAATTGCAACGGATGCTGATGTGGACGGTATGCACATCAGACTTTTACTGATTACCTTCTTTCTACAATTCTTCCCGGAACTCATCAAGGAAAACCATCTCTATATTTTACAAACTCCCTTGTTCAGGGTGCGAAACAAAAAGGAGACCATTTACTGCTATAGTCAGGATGAGAAAAGGGAAGCTATTGAAAAACTGAGTGGTAAACCTGAAATAACTCGTTTCAAAGGGCTGGGGGAGATCTCACCGGATGAATTCAAACATTTTATCGGGGATGATATTCGCCTGGAACCGGTCATGCTAGACAAGGCCCTTTCCATAGAGGAATTATTGCAGTTTTATATGGGAAAAAACACTCCCAATCGACAGAAATTCATCATAAATAATCTTAAAGTAGAAGTTGATCTGGTAGATCAGGAATAATTAATTATCAAGTAAATAGGAGTCTTTCTATATGGAGGAACATGAAGATGGGCAATTAGGGAAAGAGGAGAGCCAGGAAGGACAACAAGAGGCGCTTACCAGGGTCACTGGCATGTACAAGGATTGGTTCCTAGATTACGCTTCTTACGTCATACTGGAAAGAGCAGTTCCCGCCATCGAAGACGGATTTAAGCCCGTGCAGCGCAGAATTATGCATGCATTGAAAGAGTTGGATGACGGGCGATATAATAAAGTAGCTAATGTTGTTGGTCATACTATGCAATATCATCCTCACGGGGATGCGAGTATTGCGGATGCCATGGTGCAAATCGGGCAAAAGGACCTACTGATAGACACCCAGGGAAACTGGGGAAATATACTTACCGGAGACGGGGCTGCAGCCTCGCGATATATTGAAGCGCGTCTTTCCAAATTTGCCCTTGACGTAGTTTTTAGTCCGAAAATTACGGAATGGCAGTTATCCTATGACGGAAGAAAAAAGGAGCCTGTAAATCTGCCTGTGAAATTTCCACTGCTTCTTGCTCAGGGTGCTGAAGGCATTGCTGTGGGTCTTTCCACAAAAATATTACCCCATAATTTTAACGAGCTTATCGACGCTTCCATCAAACATTTGAAAGGACAGCGATTTAAACTTTATCCCGACTTTCCGACGGCGGGAATAATTGATATTACCAATTACAATGACGGATTGCGAGGGGGGAAGATTCGCATGAGGGCAAGGATTTCCCAGCTCGATAAAAACACCCTTGTCATCAATGAGATCCCTTATGGAACAAACACTTCGTCCCTTATTGATTCTATACTAAAAGCGAATGATAAAGGGAAGATCAAGATTAAAAAGATTGAAGACAATACCGCTGCTGATGTTGAAATACTAATTCACCTCCCCGGAGGGATTTCCCCAGACAAGACTATAGATGCCCTGTATGCCTTTACGGCTTGCGAGAGTTCCATCTCGCCATTGGGATGTATCATTGAAGATAATAAGCCTTTGTTTATTGGGGTGCAGGAGATGTTGGAGCGTTCTACCGAACATACAGTTGAATTGCTCAAGGCAGAGTTGGAAATCCAACTGGGGGAACTGGAGGAACAGTGGCATTTCGCCTCCCTGGAAAGGATCTTTATTGAAAATCGAATCTATCGAGATATTGAAGAGGAAGAAACCTGGGAAGGTGTAATCAAAGCAATCGACAAAGGACTGAAGCCTCACATAGCGAATTTAAAAAGAGCAGTAAACGAAGAGGATATTGTACGACTTACGGAAATCAGGATTAAGAGGATTTCCAAATTTGATATCGATAAGGCCCAGCAATTGATTGAAAGTCTTGAAGAAAAGATTGCTCAGACAAAAAATTATCTGGCCAACCTGGTAGAATATGCCATAGATTATTTTAAAGAGCTGAAGAGCAAATACGGCAAAGGGCGGGAACGTAAGTCTGAGATCCGAATCTTCGATGAAATTGAGGCTACCAAGGTTGTTATTCGCAATACCAAACTCTATGTAAATAGAGAAGAAGGATTTATCGGTACTTCCCTGAGAAGGGAAGAATACGTAACAGATTGCAGCGACATTGACGACATTATCGTCTTTACAAAAAGTGGCCGTATGATGGTTACTAAGGTCGACAGTAAGACCTTTGTGGAAAAGAATATTATTCACGTGGCGGTCTTTAAGAAAAAGGACAAGCGCACCACTTATAATATGATCTATAAGGACGGCAGAGGTGGAGCCAGCTATGTGAAGCGGTTTAATGTAACCTCCGTAACCCGGGATAAGATGTATGATCTTACTGCTGGGAAGTCGCAATCTGATGTGCTCTACTTTACGGCAAATCCCAATGGTGAAGCAGAAGTAGTCACAGTGAACTTGCGCCAGGCCGGGAGTATCAAAAAGCTAAAATGGGATCTCGATTTTGCCGATGTGCTGATCAAAGGGAGAGGCTCTAAAGGAAATATTGTAACCAAATATTCTGTAAAAAGGATAGAACTCAAAGAAAAAGGTCTTTCAACACTCAAGCCAAGAAAAATATGGTTTGACGACACAATTCAGCGTCTCAACGTCGATGGCCGGGGAGAATTGCTTGGCGAATTTACAAGTGAAGACAGATTACTGATGATCAGTCAGAAGGGGGTAGTGAAGACTGCAATCCCCGACTTGATTATGAGGTTTGATAACGATATGATTGTCTTGGAGAAATGGATTCCCCAGAAACCCTTGTCTGCTATTTATTGGGAAGGAGAGAAAGAACTGTTTTATGTTAAGCGTTTTCTGATCGAAAATCCTGATAAAGAAGAGGTAATAATTAGCAGCCATCCAAAATCTTATCTCGAAAAAGTATTTACAGATTACCGTCCTGTGGCTGAAGTGGTATTCGCAAAAAAGAGAGGGCAGGAGCGTAAAGACAATATGCAGGTCGATTTAGAGGACTTCATTGACGTCAAAGGCATTACCGCTATGGGAAATCAGCTCACCAAAGAAAAAGTCCTGGAAATCAATGCCAAAGACCCTTTGCCTTATGAAGAACCCGAGAAACACGACCCCGTGGATATTGAGGTGGTAGATGAAGAAAACGTGGAAGTGGTTCAGGAAAAATCCCCTAAAAAGAAAGCGGAGGGCAAAAAAGGCACAAAGGATGACGAGGGGCAAACCAAACTTTTCTGATGCCACACCCCGTTTGAGGAGATTGCCCGCATGTACTCGCTTCAGGTCTACTTTACTCCTTCTTCGTCTTCCTTGTCCTCAATGATCTCTTCTTTTTTTCTGTATTTCATATTCAGAAACTCCACGAGAAGGGAGAAGGATATAGCAAAATAAAGATAACCTTTCGGAATCGACCCAATCTCTGAGCCAAAGAAACTGGCGTGACTCAGGTGAGCGGCTTCTGCAATTAGCATAAAACCTATCAGGATGAGGAAGGAAAGGGCCAGGAGTTGCATAGAGGGGTGTTTGTTGATAAAAACCCGGATAGCATTGGCAAACACGATCATAATGATAATAGAGATTACCACGGCAATAATCATGAGAATTAAGGCGTCATTGGGGTGATCTCCGATCCCGCTGGTCATTCCAACTGCAGTTAGTATAGAATCTATGGAGAAGATGAAATCAATGATCAGGATCTGAAATAATGCCTTGGGAAGCGTAGTGATGTTTTTGGATTTAAGCTCGTCTTCATCGTGTTCAGGTAACTCCACCTTTTCGTGAATTTCCGATGTGCTTTTGTAGAGCAGGAAAAGTCCGCCTAATAACAATATAAGGGCCTGACCACTAATGCCAGCGGTAAACCATGAACTTTCGATATAGTAAAAGGGATTTTTAAGGCCTATCAGCAGGGAAACGGCAAAAAGCAGGATAATTCGTTGCACCATGGCCAGGACTAAACCCCAGAAAGTAGCTTTTTTCTGCTCTTGTTCGGGAAGTTTGTTCGCTGCGATAGAAATAAAGACAATATTGTCAATACCGAGGATGATTTCAAGGAATGTAAGGGTCAGCAAAGCAACCCATGCATCAGGACTCGTGAGAATATCAAACATAATCAGTTTACTTTGATAGCTGTCCCCTTCGATTTATTAGAACTGCCCACCAGCCCGTATTCGAAGGTATAGGAGCTGTCAGTTGTCGTCAGGATTTTCATGTGAATTGATTTTTCCTCAGCGGCATCCTGTGGCCTTAATTTCTTTACAATGTATTCGCAGTCATTGATCCATCGGATGGAAGAAGTGTCTGCTTTTCCCTCAAAGTAATCAATTTCCTGATCATTATACCTTTCAAATGTAGTAGTTTGTTCATTTCCATCGATGATCGCGGTAAAACGAAATGTACCCTCTTTAAATGCTTTGCAATCTCTGGGGGGATTGTAACAACCCGTGCCGACAAGTAGGAGGAGGAGCAATAAATACCTGGTGTTAAGCATGCCTGCAAAATAACGAATTATAAGCATTAAGACCAAGTTGAAAAGCGACAGATAAGATTAGTTGTCCGGTAATTGATCAAAAGCTTCAAAGCTGCCATCTTCGTAGAGCACGAGAATTTTTTTAATCTGTTTTTTTTCAGATTCATCCCTTGTGGGGATTTTTTTCTCAGAACCAGCAGGATGTTCGCTTGTAACCTGAGCAGGAAAATGTCCTTTCCCGTTCAGCAACCAGTATAAATTTACTTCGGGGTAGGACCGAACCACCTTCATCACAAATTCCAGACTTGGTTTGTTTCTCCCTGTCAGGAGATGAGAAATACTGGAACGCTGCACTCCAATCTTATCTGCAAATGCCGCCGCAGAAAGGTTGTAAAAGTCGAGCACTTTTTCAAGTCGCGCTATAAATTCCTCGGTGTTTACCATTGTATACTTTGTGTTTCCAGTTTTTGTTAAATATTAATAATAATAAGGATCAATTTGGTTTAAA
>JABDQK010000032.1 GCA_013042255.1 Flavobacteriaceae bacterium
GGGTCCTCGGTATACTGCTCGGCTATCCAGCGTATTTTTTCATCTTTAGACAGCTTGGAAAAACCTTCGATGGGTAAGGGCATTTTAAAAGGGTATATGGCTTCAAAGATAGTAATATTGCCTTAACCTCAGGTGCTCCTCCGGGGGATAAACATTCGGGAAATACAAAGGACTTATAAGCTGTTTTCTGAACGATTGAAATAGCAATTGGCGGGCAGAAAGTTATTTTTTTAGGGAAAATATTAGTAAACTTGAGGGTTTGAATCTGAACAAAACTATCGAATGAAAAATTCCCTCCTGCTGTTTATTTTCCTTACAGCATCTACTCTGGTATTTACACAACAACAAAAAATTACTCTCGAAGAGATCTGGGGAGGTAAATTTTCTACCCAGGGCCTCCAGGAACTCAGGTCGATGAACGACGGCCAACACTTTAGCATTCTCAATCTGGATAAGGCCAGAGGGGTAAGTAGTATTGAAAAATACGCCTATGAAACTCTGGAAAGCACAACTACTATTCTCAGCTCTTCTCCGGAAAATGGAGTGCCCTATTTCAGCTCATACACCTTTAGTAAGGACGAGTCTGTTATCCTGCTGGCCACGGAGATAGAAAAAATTTACCGACGTTCACGAAGGGGAATATACTATGTGTATGATACTTCCGCCAAGACAGTTATAAAAATATCGGATAATAAAATTATGGCCCCACAGCTTTCGCCCGATGGATCGAAGGTCGCCTATGTATTTGAAAATGACCTTTACCTTTTCGATCTCTCATCCGGGGCAACTACCCGGATCACAGAGGATGGGAGGGCCAACGCTATCATCAACGGGGTAACAGACTGGGTGTATGAAGAAGAATTTGGCTTTGTACGGGCATTCGACTGGAATTCGGACGGGACCCGAATCGCTTTCCTACGCTTTGATGAAAGGGCGGTACCTGAATTTTCAATGGATATTTACGGGGAGGAACTTTATCCTTCCCAAAACCGATTTAAATACCCTAAGGCAGGGGAGGAGAACTCCAAGGTCACGCTTCATCTTTATGATCTGGCGAGTGCCGACCTGAAGGAAGTCCCTCTACCGGAGGCATACTACATTCCAAGGTTACTCTGGAAGCAGGATCCTGATGAACTGAGCGTACAAACCCTGAACCGGGCGCAGAACCACTTGAGGATGTACACAGTTGAGGCACCTGACGGGGTGGTATCCCTTTTGCTCGAGGAACAGGACCAGGCTTATATAGATATCACCAACGACCTCACTTTTCTGGAAGATGACAGTTTTATCTGGACCAGCGAGCAGGACGGATATAACCATATTTATCACTACAAGCCAGAAACCAGTAGCAGGAAGCAGCTGACCTCAGGCCCCTGGGAGGTGACCAGTTATTACGGATATGATCCCAAAAGGAAGGCGATCTTCTACCAGAGCACTGAGAATGGGTCGATCAACCGCGATGTATATAGAATAGGAATTAATGGGAAAAATAAGAGAAAGCTAACCGAAGAAGTGGGTACTCATAGTGCTGCATTTAGTACCGACTTCTCCTATTTTATCAATACGTATTCAAGTGTGGAAATACCAAACAGGTATACCTTACACAGGGCAACGGATGGATTGAAAATAAAAGACATTCGAGACAATAATTCTGTCGCCGAACTCTTAAAGGACTACAAAACAAGCCCCAAGGAATTCTCAACCATCAATATCAACGGATATGACCTAAATATGTGGATGATTAAACCAGCCGATTTTGACCCGGGAAAAAAGTATCCATTGTTGTTGTTCCAGTACAGTGGTCCTGGATCACAACAGGTAGCGAATCGATGGTGGGGAAGTAATGACTACTGGCATCAGATGCTCGCCCAGGAAGGAATTGTGGTCGCTTGTGTCGACGGAAGGGGAACTGGCTACAAAGGAAGAGACTTTAAGAAAATGACCTATAAGGAACTTGGAAAATACGAGGTGGAAGACCAGATCTCAGTAGCGAAAAAGCTGAGTGAATACTCCTGGATAGATGAAGAACGCACCGGGATATGGGGATGGAGCTATGGCGGTTTTATGTCGTCTAATTGTATTTTGCAGGGGAACGATACCTTCGAACTGGCTATTGCCGTAGCCCCTGTAACCAGCTGGCGATTTTATGACACCGTATACACCGAACGCTATATGAGCACACCTCAGGATAACCCGAATGGTTACGATGACAACAGTCCGCTCACCTATCCTTCTATGCTTAAAGGAGACTATTTACTGATCCATGGTTCGGGGGACGATAACGTACACGTTCAGAATTCCATGAGGATGATCGAAGAACTTGTACAGGTAAATAAGCAATTCGACTGGGCCATTTATCCCGATAAAAGTCACGGTATTAGCGGGGGAAATACCCGACTCCAACTTTACAGCAAAATGACCAGTTTTATAAAGAACAAACTCTAACAATCCAATAATATGGCAATGTCAACTAAACCAGCACACGAAAGAGAGTTATTTGGCCATCCGGCCGGACTCTACATCCTGTTTCTAACTGAAATGTGGGAACGCTTTTCATACTACGGGATGAGGGGTATACTAGTGCTATATCTTACTGCAGAGACCCTGGGAGATAATCCTGGTCTGGGCTGGCTGAGCAATGAGGCACTTTCCCTTTATGGCTGGTATACGATGTTGGTATATGTGGCCTCCATTCCCGGAGGTATCATCGCTGATAAAATTATCGGCCAGAAAAAAGCCGTTATGATTGGAGGCTTTTTACTGGTAGCAGGACACGGTATTCTTTCCGTTGAACTGATGTGGGCCTTTTACACAGGCCTGGCACTAATTATTTCAGGTGTAGGGATGCTGAAACCTAATATATCTACCCTGGTTGGGGGATTGTATCAACAAGGTGACGAGCGACGCGACAAAGGATTTTCCATCTTCTATATCGGAATCAATACGGGTGCTGCCCTTGCAGCATTGTCTGTGGCATATGTTGCCGATATTTGGGGATGGCATGCCGGATTTGGACTTGCAGCCATAGGGATGGTTTTAGGACAGGTGGTATATCTCTCAGGGCAGAAATACCTGATAACAGTAGGTAATAAACCAAAACCTGTGGAAGCGAATAGTGATGATGTTTCCATCAAACAGATTTTCCAGCAGCAATTTAGCTCAGGCAAAACTTTACTAATTACCTTATTCCTTGCAGTAGGATCGAGTCTGGCTGCCTGGTTTTTTATCGGACATCAGAAGATCGCATATATCGTATTCTTTATTTTTCTCTCAGTAGTAGTAGGGATGATGGTGACCATATATCAGGATCTCAGATCTCAGGTTGAGAAAGACAGATATTTGGTATTGTTACTATCCTTTATTATTGTGATTGTATTCTGGGGAGCATTTGAGCAGGCAGGCGGACTTATGAATCTCTACGCTGAAAATAGAACAGATCGCTTTCTCTTTGGTTATGAAATTCC
>JABDQK010000034.1 GCA_013042255.1 Flavobacteriaceae bacterium
CCTGTTAATTCAGTGTCAGATAAGGGATTTGATTCGGGTTCTGTTTCTTGTGTCCTGATATTCGATTTAGTATTGGTAATCACCTCCTCGACATCTGGCTCTGAATCAGTGCCTGGAAGGAACACAAACAAGGCAATGATCAATACTGCCGCGGCACCACCTAATTGCCACCAGATAGGAAGGATCCTTCGCTTCTTTTGTTTACTATCAAGGGAAGCGGAAATATTTTCCCATACCACTTCATCAGGTATCTGACTGTAGTCCTGAAGTTTTTCCCTGAATACCTTTTCTATATTTTTCTTTTTCATGTGCCCGGGTATTAAGCAATATTGATGTTTTCTTTCTTTAATTTCTCTTTCAGGATCATTTTGGCCCTAGATAAATTTGATTTGGAAGTGCCTGTAGAAGTCCCTAAAAGTTCACTGATCTCTTTGTGCGTATATCCATCTAAAACATAGAGGTTGAATGTTAGCCTGTATTTGTTGGGCAATTCCTGTACGTATTGGAGGAGGGTTGAGAGTTGAACATCCGGATAGTCATAATCGAGATCCTCTTCTTCGCTCAGATTGTCTGAGACCACGTTCATATATTGACCCTTGCGATACTTCTGGAGTACCGTATTCACAGTAATCCTTTTTAACCAACCTTCAAAAGATCCCTTGAACTTAAATTGGTCTATTTTATCGTAGATCGTCAGAAAACTATCGTGGAGGTTGTCTTCTGCTTCAGTTTTATTCCTTGAATACTTCAAACAAAGTCCGTATAAGACACTGGAATACTTCCGGTAAAGCTGTTCTTGTGCCTTCCTGTCTCCTTTTTTACATTGATTTATGAGCTTCTTTAAACTCAAAATGCTGGTTAGATTTAGATCTTCAATTCCCAGAAAACCATTAATTCACGGGCACTTCTATCTCGAGGTACTGTTGTTCGCCATTCTCATTCTCCCCGCTCCAGAACCTGAATAAATAGGTTTCATCGTACAGACAAATAAAATTGAAAGATGCTTCAAGCTCTTCAATTGCCTGAGTACAGGGATCCTCATAGAATTCTGTGCCAATGGCTACTACATTACGGGTGGTGGTCGCTTCTTTTGTGATGTCAAATCCTTCAAAAAACACACATCCACTTGGCCGCAGATACCTCACCCTGATCTCGTAAGTTTCATTCAGTTCAAAAGATTGAGGAAGATCAGCACTTACTATTTGGAGAGGGATAAAATTAAAATTGACGCTGTCGTCTTCAAGTTTACAAGACTGGAAGACAAAGGCAAGGGAAAATAGAATCAGAAATGTGAATTTCTTATAGCTCATCTCAACACAAGTTTTTCTTTAAGATGAAAATAAGTAAGAAGGGTTGCTTTATGCAGCTAATGAAGGTTTTTATGCCTTAATCGCGGTTATCGCATCTTTGATCTTAACTTCTAACTCCTCCAGCAATTCAGGATTGTCAAGAAGAAGAGTTTTAACTGCATCTCTACCCTGTCCGAGCTTTGTATCACCATAACTGAACCAGGAACCACTTTTCTTAATGATTTCAAATTCAACTCCCAGATCGAGGATTTCTCCCACTTTTGAAATCCCTTCCCCGTACATAATATCGAATTCGGCAGTTTTAAAAGGTGGAGCAACTTTATTTTTAACCACTTTTACTCTGGTTTTATTTCCCTGCACGTTACCATCAGTATCCTTTATCTGAGTGGATCTCCTGATATCGAGACGCACAGAAGCATAGAATTTAAGGGCGTTACCACCGGTGGTCGTTTCCGGGTTTCCAAACATCACACCTATCTTTTCGCGTAACTGGTTGATAAAAACCACGGTACAATGGGTTTTACTGATGGAAGCCGTAAGCTTCCTCAGCGCCTGCGACATCAGTCGGGCATGTAATCCCATTTTTGAATCGCCCATTTCCCCTTCAATTTCACTTTTTGGTGTCAGGGCAGCGACAGAATCAATAATCACTATATCTATAGCCCCCGAACGGATAAGATTGTCGGCTATTTCAAGGGCTTGCTCCCCGTGATCGGGTTGTGAAATAATCAGATTATCTATATCAACTCCTAACTTCTGCGCGTAAAACCTGTCAAACGCATGTTCTGCGTCAATAAAGGCAGCGATACCTCCGTTTTTCTGAGCTTCAGCAATGGCGTGAAGAGTAAGGGTGGTTTTTCCAGAAGATTCTGGACCATAGATTTCTATTACTCTTCCCCGGGGATATCCTCCCACCCCTAGGGCAATGTCGAGACCGAGTGAACCCGAAGGTATAACTTCAACATCGGCAACCACAGTATCTCCCATCTTCATTACCGCCCCTTTACCATAGGTTTTATCCAACTTATCCAGGGTTAATTTCAGGGCTTTCAACTTCGCTTCTTTCTCACTACTCATGTCTTCTCTTTCTTTATATTTTAAGGAAGACTAAAATACCACTTCTTTTTGCATATCACAATCACAAAAGCAACCTTTTTATTTTTTGGTCATCTTGTCTAAAAACATTTCTAATTGTTGTTCACTTTACTGGTATTATCCACTATGGAAAAGAAAATTTCCTTAAAGTGATCCCTAAGGGCCTTGATTTTCAGGGCCCTTTTTGTTTGATGGGTGATGAAAAATTGTATTTTTGCCTTTTAATTTTCATTCAACTTAATCGCGGTATAGCATGCAACTGTACAATACATTAAGTGCGAAAGAAAGGGAAGTACTCATTGAAAAGGCCGGGAAAGAGCGGCTTACCATCTCCTTTTACCGATACGCACACATAGGGAATCCCCATATTTTCAGAAATCATATGTTCCTCGCCTGGGATGCACTTGAAGTGCTGGGCAGGATTTATGTGGCCCATGAGGGTATCAACGCCCAACTCTCCGTTCCGGCAGAAAATTTTGAAGCTTTTAAAGCTCATTTAGACAGTATCAGTTTTCTTCAGAACGTTCGTTTAAACATCGCTATTGAGCAGGACAATAAATCCTTCCTTAAATTGAAAGTGAAGGTGAGAAAAAAGATTGTTGCAGACGGACTCAATGATGCCACTTTTGATGTAACTGACAAAGGCATACACGTTGGAGCCGAACTTTTTAACGAACTCATTGAAGATCCGGACACCCTTTTGGTGGATATGAGAAATCATTATGAGAGTGAGATCGGTCATTTTAAGAATGCCATCACTCCGGATGTAGATACTTTCAGGGACTCCCTCGATATCATAGAACAAGAGCTCTCAGAGTTTAAAGAAGAGAAAAAACTAGTGATGTATTGTACCGGTGGTATACGTTGTGAGAAGGCCAGTGCATATTACAAACACAAAGGATTTAAGAATGTCTATCAATTAGAGGGTGGGATTATTGATTACGCCCGACAAGTTGAAGCAAAAGGGTTGGAAAATAAATTCCTGGGGAAAAATTTTGTATTTGATCATCGAAGGGGTGAGCGTATTTCAGACGAAATAATCGCCCAATGCCATCAATGCGGTGAACCTTGTGACACACATGTTAATTGTGCTAATGAAGCCTGTCACTTATTGTTTATACAATGTGATTCCTGTGCTGAGAAAATGGATCAGTGTTGTTCGTCAGAATGCAAAGAAATTCATGCCTTACCGGAGGAAGAACAGAAGATACTCAGGAAAGGAAAGACAGTAAGCAATAAGATTTTTAAAAAGGGACGATCGGAGGCCTTACTATATAAAAAAAGCCCTGAAGCAACCGTCAAACCCATTTTTACTTCACGTTAAAAAAGTAGTATCTTTACCTGTAAGAATTAATTACGAACGCTTTTTGGACTAAGCTTTACGGCTTTTTTCCAAATCAAGATAAAAAATTATGGGTTGTAGCAGTTGTTCAACCGGAAAGGATGGACAACCTAGGGGATGCAAGAACAATGGGACTTGCGGTACAGATGGTTGTAATAAATTAACGGTTTTTGACTGGCTTTCCAACATGTCACTTCCCAATGGCGAGAAGCCTTTTGATTGTGTTGAGGTCAGGTTTAAAAATAGCAGAAAGGAATTCTACAGAGTTCCCGAAGATATATCCCTTTCTATAGGGGAAATAGTCGCAACTCAGGCTAAATCTGGACATGATGTCGGGATGGTAACCCTGGCTGGGGAACTGGTCCGGATACAAATGAAAAAGAAGAAGGTAGCGAATGACGATCAACTTCCAAAAGTCTACCGTAAAGCCACACAGAAAGACATAGACAAATGGCAGAAATGCCGGGACAAAGAAGATGAGATCAAAAAGAGATCTCGTGAGATGGCCATTATACTCCGTCTGCAAATGAAGATTTCAGATGTGGAATTTCAGGGAGACGGGTCTAAGGCTACTTTCTATTATACCGCAGATGAACGCGTAGATTTCAGGCAGTTGATCAAGGATATGGCGAAAGCGTTTGGGATCAGAATTGAAATGAGGCAGATTGGATACAGGCAAGAGGCACAGCGCCTTGGGGGCATAGGATCCTGCGGTAGAGAATTGTGTTGTTCCACCTGGTTGACCGATTTCAGATCGGTAAGCACATCTTCAGCGCGTTACCAGCAACTCTCCCTGAACCCTCAGAAACTTGCCGGCCAGTGTGGGAAATTAAAATGTTGTCTGAATTACGAATTGGATATGTATCTGGAGGCTTTGAAGGATTTTCCTTCACAGGACAGCAAGCTACACACTGAAAAGGGGTTAGCATTTTGCCAGAAAACGGATATATTTAAAGGACTGCTGTGGTTCTCGTATAAGGACGACCCTTCTCACTGGCATACCCTTACAAAAGAACAGGTACAGGAGATCATTGAGAAAAACAAAAAGAAAGAAAAGGTAGCCAGCCTTGAGTTGTACGCTTCAGATAATCTGGAAAAGGAAACCACACTTTTTGAAAATACCGTAGGTCAGGACAGCCTTACCCGTTTTGACCGTCCCAGGAATAAGAATAGAAGAAAGAAGAACAAAAAGAGGAGAAAACCTGCAAAATCTTCACAAAAAAATGGGTAGATCATACTGGACTCTTCTGCTGACTGTATTACTGCTTTCTGGCTGTGGGAATGGCCCGCTTTACTCAGATTTTCAGTCACTCGAGAACGGGGTGTGGAACAAGGACAGTATCATAGAGTTCGAAACTCCTGAGTTGCAATCCGATGAGGTATACCAGATGTATATCAATATCAGAAATGACAATACCTATCCTTACAGTAATCTGTATCTGATTACTGAACTGGAATATCCCGGGGGGGAAACTTATATCGATACTTTGGAGTACGCTATGGCAGAAGCCGACGGTAGCTGGCTGGGAAAAGGATATGGCAGTATTAAAGAAAACAAACTTTGGTATAAGGAAAACATCAATTTTCCCGTTACAGGCGTATATACTATACGAATTGAACAGGCAATGAGAAAAAATGGTAGGGTAGAAGGAGTTGGTGAACTGATAGGAATTACAGACGTGGGCCTGGAAATAGAAAGCAATTAATCTGATGGCAAAGACCCGAAAAAAATCTGATAAAACCTCATTTGTTCCTTTTATAAAATGGTTCTGGATTCTGTTTTTCAGCGGTGTCCTGGCTGTATTTCTTGTTTTCCTACTCGCTGCATGGGGTGCTTTTGGTGAAATGCCAACATTTGAAAGACTCGAAAATCCCCAAACCAATCTGGCTACAGAAATCATTTCATCCGATGGGGCTACCCTGGGAAAATTTTACCTCGATGACAACAGGACACCGGTGGCTTATAAAGAATTGCCGCGGAACCTGGTCAATGCGCTCGTAGCGACTGAGGACGCAAGATATTACGAACATTCAGGAATTGATGGAATAGGATTTCTGAGGGCAGTCGCCTTTCTTGGACAACGCGGAGGGGCCAGCACCATTTCCCAGCAATTGGCGCGACAGCTTTTTGTAGGTGTTCGGTCAAAAAACTTGTTTCAGGCGGTGACACAGAAGATCAAAGAATGGGTTATCGCAACCCGACTGGAGCGGAACTACACCAAGCAGGAGATCATAGCGATGTATATGAACATCTATGATTTTGGTTACAATGCAGATGGAATTCGCTCTGCATCCCGCATATATTTCGGAAAGGAACCCGGGGATTTAAAAACTGAAGAATCTGCTGTGCTTGTCGGGATGTTAAAAAATTCTTCGCTTTATAACCCTATCAGAAGGGAAGAACTAGTTCTGGGCCGAAGAAATACAGTACTTTCCCAAATGGAGAAATACGGTTTTATCACCGAAGGGGAAAAAGATTCTTTGCAGCAATTAAAAATGGACATTAATTTCAGTCCGGAGTCCCACCGGGAAGGCCTGGCTACATACTTCAGGATGTATTTGCAGGGATATCTTAACGACTGGATCAAGAAGAACCCAAAACCTGTAACCCAGGAAGGTGAGCGGGATACCTGGAATATTTACCTCGATGGATTGAAGGTCTACACAACGATAGATTCCAGGATGCAAAAGAATGCCGAAGAGGCCGTTACTGAGCACATGAAAAACCTTCAGGCAGAGTTTTTTAACCAGAATACTCCGGAACGTAACCCTACAACTCCATTTCTCGATTTAGAGAGGGAGGAGATCAACCGTATAATGGAGCGGGCGATGAAGACCTCGGAACGATGGAGAAAAATGAAAGCTGCAGGAAAGACAGAAGAAGAGATAAGGCAATCCTTTAAAGAGAAAACTGAAATGACTGTTTTCGACTGGAATAGTGAGACACAGGAAAAGGATACAGTAATGACGCCTTTGGATTCCATCCGGTACTATAAGACCATTTTAAGAACTGCTATGATGTCCATGGAACCACAAACGGGACACGTAAAGGCCTGGGTGGGAGGAATTAATTACAAGCACTTCCAGTATGACAACGTAATACAGGGAGCAAGGCAAGCAGGTTCAACTTTCAAGCCTTTTGTATACGCAGCTGCCATTGATCAACTGAGAATGTCACCCTGTGACGAATTACCGGATAGTCAGTACTGCATTGAAGCAGGAAAACATGGCAACCCGGAGCCCTGGTGCCCGAATAATTCTGATGGGAGATACTCTGGAAACATGTATACCCTAAAACACTCCCTCGCTAATTCTGTAAATTCAGTTACCGCACAATTAATCGATCAGGTGGGTCCAAAACCGGTAGTTTCTATTGTACGCAATCTTGGACTTACCCGCGAGATCCCGGAAGTTCCTTCTATTGCCCTAGGTACCCCTGATTTTAATGTGTATGAAATGGTAGGAGCTTATGGAACTTTTGCCAACCAGGGAGTATATGTAAAGCCGGTAATGGTTACACGAATAGAGGATAAAAATGGAACAGTACTTTATGAATACGTCCCTGAAACCAAGGATGTATTGAGCAAGGAAGTTTCCTATGCCATGATCAACCTGCTTGAAGGGGTCACTGAAGGTGGTTCGGGAACACGATTAAGACATAGTTTTGCCAAGGACCAGGACGTCTATAAGGAGATCATTACGGGCTACCCTTATGAGTTTACAAATCCCATTGCTGGGAAAACAGGTACTACTCAGAATCATAGTGATGGCTGGTTTATGGGGATGGTACCCAACCTGGTCACCGGTGTTTGGGTTGGAGGAGAAGAACGAGCTACACATTTTAAAACGATTTACTACGGACAAGGAGCTTCCATGGCCCTCCCGATATGGGGCTTGTATATGAAAAAGAACTACGCAAATCCCGATTTAGGTGTGTCGAATGAGGAGTTCGCAGCCCCTGAAAACATGTCAATCAATCTGGATTGTACCAAAACTGTTGAAACAAAAGAGGAAACAGATGACCTGGAAGATGATCTGGGTGATCTCGATTTTTAACCTTATCGTAAAGCATTTTATATGATTCCGAAAATAGTTAACAGTCCGGAAAAAGCCCTCGAAGGGGTGAAGGACGGTATGACTTTAATGCTCGGTGGATTTGGCCTATGCGGCATACCCGAAAACGCCATCGCTGAGTTGGTACGTAAGGGGGTAAAGGATCTGACGTGTATCAGTAATAACGCCGGAGTTGATGATTTCGGGCTGGGGTTGTTACTTCAAAAACACCAGATAAAAAAAATGATTTCGTCCTACGTTGGGGAAAACGATGAATTTGAAAGGCAAATGCTCAGTGGGGAACTCGAGGTTGAGTTAACCCCACAGGGTACACTGGCAGAAAAATGCAGGGCAGCACAAGCAGGTTTTCCGGCGATATATACTCCGGCAGGCTATGGAACTGAAGTGGCAGAAGGGAAGGAAACAAGAGAGTTCAATGGTAAAATGTATGTCCTGGAATACGCTTACCAGGCCGATTTTGCTTTTGTAAAAGCATGGAAGGGAGATGAAGCAGGGAACCTGATTTTTAAAGGTACCGCCAGAAATTTTAATCCCAATATGTGTGGTGCTGCAAAAATCACCGTAGCGGAGGTGGAAGAACTACTTCCTGCAGGAGCACTTAATCCGAATGAAATTCATATCCCGGGGATTTTTGTGCAAAGGATCTTCCAGGGTGAAAAATATGAGAAGCGAATAGAACAAAGAACTGTTAGACCGCGAAGCTGATGCTGGACAAGAATGGAATAGCCAAAAGAATCGCCAGAGAGGTAAAGGATGGTTACTATGTTAATCTTGGGATAGGAATCCCAACCCTGGTGGCAAATTTTGTGAGAAGCGACATCAATGTAGAATTCCAGAGCGAAAATGGAGTCTTAGGAATGGGGCCGTTCCCTTTCGATGGGGAGGAAGATGCAGACATCATCAATGCAGGGAAACAAACCATTACCACCCTGCCCGGCGCCTCTTTTTTCGATTCAGCACTAAGTTTTGGTATGATCAGAGGTAAACATGTTGACCTTACAATACTGGGTGCCATGGAAGTCGCTGAAAACGGAGACATTGCAAACTGGAAGATACCGGGTAAAATGGTGAAGGGAATGGGAGGTGCGATGGATCTCGTGGCTTCCGCTGAAAATATCATTGTGGCCATGATGCATACAAACAAGGCCGGAGAATCGAAATTACTTAAACGATGTACGCTCCCTCTTACCGGCGTAGGATGCGTTAAAAAGATTGTAACCAATCTCGCTGTCCTGGAAGTAGTTTCTGATGGTTTTAAATTGATAGAAAGGGCTCCCGGGGTATCTGTTGAGGATATCAAGAATGCCACTGAGGGTAATCTTCTTGTCCAGGGAGATATACCGGAAATGGATGTGTAGGCTCCCTGATTTTAGGTTTTCACAACTTTTATCCAAAGTTTAACAACAATTATTGCCGGTTTTATTCGTTCTATTACTATTTTGGAACCCTTTTGAAAATGAAAGTCCCCAAACCTAATCGTAAACCTAAAATCTATGGACACTCAGACAAATCAGGCTCCCTCTGAAGAGAGGACTCAAGTCTACAGAAATGATTTCTACCATGGTATTTTACAGTTAGCCAAAAAGCTATTTATGTTATAATACCTTCTATCGTAGAATAAGAAAGGAGTAAAATCAACGGTTTTACTCCTTTTTTTATTAGCTTTCACTTCTTTACAATCGGATATGGAAATTCTCATTAGGCCTTGTTCTGATACGGATTTGGAGAGACTGTTTTGGATCTCGAGAAAAACTTTTAAAACGGCTTTTGAAGCCCAAAATAACCCTGAAGATTTTGAACACTATATCACAACTGCCTTTTCGAGAGAGCAGTTAGCAAGAGAATTAGCCGATCCCCATTGTAACTTTTATTTTGTTTTTGTAAATAATTCCCTGGCGGGCTATTTTAAGCTCAATAGTGAAAAAGCACAAACAGATTTGTTCGATGCCAGGGCCATTGAACTGGAACGCATCTATGTCCTGGCCGAATTCCAAAACCTGGGAATAGGAAAAATTATAATCGAAGAAGTAGTAAAGATAGTTCGGGATTGGGGAAAAGAATATATATGGCTGGGGGTTTGGGAAGAAAATACAAGGGCCATTAAATTTTATGAAAGCATGGGGTTTGTAAAATTTGGAAGGCATCCCTATTACATTGGAAAAGACAAACAGATGGATTGGCTCATGAAGTTAGAATTAGCTACCTTGTAAATAAGACCAATA
>JABDQK010000035.1 GCA_013042255.1 Flavobacteriaceae bacterium
GGTTTAAGAAAACATGTCTTTTACTTTTTCAAAAAATGATTTATCCGATTTCTCCGGCTTGGGCTCAAAATTTTCATTTTGACTCATTTTTTCAAAAAATTCACGTTGTTCCTTATTTAGTTCCTTAGGAGTCCATACATTGACGTGGACAAGGAGGTCTCCACTCCCATATCCGTTGAGGTTATTAATACCCTTGCCGCGAAGGCGCAGTATTTTACCCGACTGTATTCCGGGTTCGAGTTTTATCCTGACTTTCCCTCCTACCGTATCGATCTCTTTGGAGGTCCCCAGTACGGCATCTGAGATACTGACATAAAGATCGTAATGCAGGTTGTCCCCTTCCCTTTTCAGGGTTTCGTGTTCCCTGGTTTCAATAGCTACCAGAAGATCCCCTGGTATACTGTTTCCAGGAGCTTCATTTCCTTTATTACTTACCTTGAGTTGCATCCCGTCTTCAACCCCAGCCGGAATTTTAATAGAAACCGTCTCTTCTACGACCTTTAATCCCTGAGCATCAGCATCTGCCGGACGATGATCTATGATCTGGCCGCTTCCTCCACAACTACTGCAGGTAGCTGCCGTTTGCATTCGTCCCAGGATCGTATTGGTAATTTTGGTTACCTGTCCGTTACCATTACAGGTAGCACAGGTTTTGTAAGTAACACCGTCAGCCTTTACTTTTCGCTTTACTTTTACTTTCTTTTCTACTCCCTGGGCAACTTCTTCGAGTGTTAGCTTTACCCGGATCCTGAGATTACTTCCCTTAACCCGGCGCTGACCACCCCCAAAGCCTCCAAAGCCTCCAAAACTTCCACCAAAGGCACTGCCGAAAATATCTCCAAACTGACTGAAGATATCCTCCATATTCATACCTCCGCCACCAAATCCACCACCTTCGAAGGCAGCATGACCGTATTGATCGTACCTGGCCCGTTTATCAGGATCACTGAGGACCTCATAGGCTTCAGCCGACTTTTTAAACATTTCTTCTGCCTTGGCATCACCGGGATTTTTGTCCGGATGATACTCCAAAGCCTTTTTCCTGTAAGCCTTTTTTATCTCCGCAGCAGTGGCCGATTTGCTGATACCCAGTATTTCGTAAAAATCTTCTTTCATAATGTCAGATTAATTGCCAACCACCACTTTGGGGTGTCTGATAATCTTATCCCCCAGGTTATAACCCTTCTCAACCACATCGATGATCTTCCCTTTTAATTTCTTGTTGGGTGCCGGGATCTGTGTTATGGCGTCGTGAATTTCAGCATCAAAAGCGTCGCCTTCTCCAGCCTTTATTTCTTCAAGACCTTTAGCCTTTAGGGTATCTTTAAACTTATTGTAAATGAGTTCAACTCCCTTGAACATTTCATTTTCTGAAGATTTCCCTAATTCTTTAAGGGCGCGTTCAAAGTCGTCCAAAACCGGAAGGAGAGAAACCATGACTTCCTGACCGGCAGTTTTAAAAAGTTCCATCCGCTCTTTGGCAGTCCGTCTCTTGAAATTTTCAAATTCAGCAAAAAGCCTAAGAAATTTATCTTTCTCCTTCTCTAATTCCCCTTCGAGTTTTTCTACCTCTGACAAAGACTCGGATTCTTCCTTATCCTGCTGATCCTGGGCTTCCTGGCTCTCTTCTGCCTGAGACTCTTCGTTGTGAAATTCGTTCTCTAACTCCTCCGTTTCTTCTATTCTTTCTTTTTTACTCATTGCTCGTCGCGTTTTTTGGGACAATGTCAATTGAAGATGGCAAAAGTACTGCCATTTATCTTAAAATGTCAAAATGTCACAAAAAAAAACACCCTCATAAAAGGATGATTTAAAAGTACTGGCCCGGAATTAAATACCTAAACGAATTCTTTGTGATAGGTATCACTTTCCTCTTCTTCCGACTGTATTACGTTTTGCAGGGCACTGCAGATATTTTTAAAATAAAACTCGAATCCTTCTTCTTCAATTTTCTTGCTACTCACCCGCTGACTTACAAACAAGAGCAGGGACATCTCTCCCAGAATTAGTTGCATAAGTCCTCTGGGAATATTTGGTAGAAATAAAGGTCTGTGCAGAATTTCTGCTATTTCCTTTACAAGTCGGTTATTAGTAACCGGATTTGGCGCCACCCCATTAAATATTCCATCCAGGCTGTGTTCCACAATAAATAAAAATTGCCTTGCCAGATCATCGATATGA
>JABDQK010000036.1 GCA_013042255.1 Flavobacteriaceae bacterium
GACGGATGCGATTACAAATGTACTTACTGTACCATCCCTTTGGCCAGGGGGATATCGCGAAGCGACACCCTAAATAATGTGCTTGATAATGCAAGGGAGATTTCCGCTCAGGGAATAAAAGAAATTGTTCTTACCGGTGTCAATATCGGGGATTATGGCAAAGGAGAGTTTGGGAATAAAAAGCATGAGCATACCTTCTTAGAACTGGTTCAGGCCTTGGATAAAGTTGAAGGGGTAGAACGGCTGCGTATTTCATCTATTGAACCGAATCTTCTTAGAGATGAGACCATCCGGTTTGTGGCAAAATCCAATTCTTTCGTGCCTCATTTTCATATCCCATTACAGAGTGGAAGTAATGAAATATTAAAAAGAATGCGCCGCAGGTATATGCGGGAATTGTATTCTGATCGTGTTACATCTATAAAGAAATTTATGCCCCATGCCTGTATAGGCGTGGATGTGATCGTAGGATTTCCCGGTGAGACGGAGGAACAATTTTTGGAAACCTATAAATTCCTGAATGAGCTGGAGATTTCTTACCTCCATGTATTTACCTATTCAGAACGGGCAAATACTGAAGCTGCTCAAATGCCAGATCCCGTTCCACCCAGGATAAGACAAAAAAGAAGCAAGATGCTCAGGGGCTTATCGGTAAAAAAGCGCAGGGCCTTTTATGAGAGTCAGCTCGGGAGTATCAGAACGGTACTATTTGAAGGGGAAAATAAAGAAGGTTATATCCACGGCTTTACCGAGAATTACGTTAAAGTAAGAATGCCATGGGATCCCGGACTATGTAATACGCTGCATGAAGTGGAGCTTACAGAGATTGATGAAGAAGGATTAATGCGATTTGATTTTGTTCCTGAAGAAATCAGGGTATAAAAAAACCTCTCGGTTGAGAGGTTATATAAGTTTAGATTCGGATTCCGACCGGCAGCATTTCCTTGTACTGCCTGTTTTTCCTTAGGAAGCCTGCTATTTGCGGACTCGTAGGAACAACCCTGAGGTTTTGTTCCTGTATATGATGAAGGACGGATTTAATGAATTCTTCTTTAAACCCATCGGCGGTAATTTCCTCCGGAATGACCAGTTTTGTAAGGAACACTTTCCGTTCCTGAGAAGAATACTCGATCTTAGCCAAATGACCATCAACCTTAGTCTCGAACTGCCGTAAGAAACTATTATCATTAATTACTAATTGATTCATATAGTTAGTTTTAATTGTGGTTTCAGACAAAAAAATTACGATGAAATCGTAATCTTTAATTTTTGCAATTCTGACTTTTTATATAATATCAGTTAAACTCTGTTATTATGTTGAGCAGGATACAAAAGTAGTGAAAAAAATGCTAAATTCCTAAATAAAACAATGCTTCAGACAAGATGATGCAAAAGAAGATACATGTTTATTTAATGCCAGGTATGGCCGCCAACAGCTCTATCTTCAAGAATATCAAACTCCCCGGGGACCGATTTCAGATCCATCGCCTTGAATGGTTCGTTCCCGATAAGGGAATGTCATTGGAAGCATACGCCCGAAAAATGAATACATTGATCGAGCACAATGACCCGGTTCTGATAGGAGTATCGTTTGGAGGAATGCTTATTCAGGAAATGGCCAGGCATATGCCGGTAAGAAAACTGGTAATTATTTCCAGTGTAAAGCAACGGTCGGAAATGCCCAAACGGCTGATCTTTGCAAATTATACCAAAATTCACAAGTTGCTCCCAACAGGTCTGGTCAATAATCTCGATCTCCTGGCTAAATATGCCTTTGGGGAAACAGTTACCCAACGCCTTGAATTATATAAGGAATACCTTTCCATTAAAGACAAATACTACCTGGATTGGTCTATTGATCAGATTGTAAAATGGCAACAAAAGGAATATAATCCCGATATTGTTCATATCCACGGGGATAAGGATGTAGTATTTCCTTTCCAGTACATAAAAGGCTGTATTCCGGT
The DNA here is from genome assembly GCA_013042255.1 of Flavobacteriaceae bacterium. Lineage (GTDB taxonomy): Bacteria > Bacteroidota > Bacteroidia > Flavobacteriales > Flavobacteriaceae > Muriicola. The sequence continues at coordinate 1,968 of JABDQK010000036.1, forward strand.
AAAAAATGGTACGCATACCATGATCATTCATAGATATAAGTGGTTCAATGAACGTTTACCGACAATTATTTTGGATTAAGGGAGTTCTTATTTATACCTTTGGGTACTTTTCAAAAACAACGTGATGAAAATCTTAAAAACAATATTGATGATATTCGGTGTAATTTTTATCGGGTCTACCCTGATATTCGCCGTACAACAAGGACATCTTTCTTCTGATCCGGACCAAAAAGCTATTGAGGTTGAATTAGCTGACAAAAGCGTAGCGGATGAATACAGAATAACATCTATTGAAATCCCTGAGGATCTGAATTTTGCCGGGGAAAAAGTTCCGCAGGATGACCCTGAAATTATGGAGCGAATAGACAGGGAATTTCTTGTGAACACCTATTGGCAGTCAAATGCAGTACTGCTGATGAAAAGGGCTAATAAATACTTTCCCATCATCGAACCCATTCTTGCCAAAAATGGGATACCTGACGATTTTAAGTATCTGGCTGTAGCCGAGAGCGGACTTCAAAATGTAGTTTCTCCTGCAGGTGCTGCGGGTTTCTGGCAGATTATGAAGGCAACGGGAAAAGAGTACGGGCTTGAAGTAAATTCAAATGTCGATGAGCGTTATAACCTAAGCCTGGCTACTCAACTCGCTTGTGAGTACCTGAAAAAGAATAAAGAAAAATTCGGAAGCTGGACCCTGGCAGCCGCATCATACAATGCCGGAGCGGGAGCTATAAACAAATACATGGGTATCCAGCAAGCCACAGATTATTACGACCTCCTTTTAGGACAGGAAACCGGACGTTACGTGTTCAGAATTATGGCTATCAAAGAGATCCTTTCCCATCCTGAAAAATACGGATTTGAATTATCAAAGGAAGATCTTTATGCCACTGTTCCTACCTTTACCGTGGAAATTGATAAGCCTGTTGAAGATTTTGCAACCTTCGCCAAAGAATATGAGATCAATTATAAGATCCTTAAAAGGCATAATCCATGGCTGAGGGAGCCGCATCTTAACAATGCATCCGGGAAAAAGTATACTATTGAAATACCACATAAAGGGTATTACACTTCAGCGAAGTAATAAAAAGAACCTAATCCAGATCTTTCTCGGGGAAACAGGAAGACTTAGATCTTCTTCATCTGTGTCTGCATCATTTTGATTTGCTCGGTAAGCATATTGTTCTTATCGAGTTTCTTTGCTTCCTGAAGCAGAGTTGTCGCTTCTCTTTTTCTTCTTTTTTGCATGGCTATTCCGGCCAGGCTGAGCTTCGCCATGGCTACATCATAATCCATATTTAAACCCAGCTTTAGGGCTTTCTTAAAATACTTTTCGGCCTGAGTGAGGTTCTTTTGAGAGAAAATGATCCCGTACAAATAATTGTAATACCCTTGTTGCTTAGTCGTTAAAGCTGCCTTTGGATTTTTGATTCTCTCCAGCCATTTTTCGGTCCCGTCCATATCCTGCTTCCGCATCCTTAAGAAGGCCAGTAGGATAATCTCGTTTCTGAAATAAAGGAATACGAAGATCAGGGAGAGTAGAATAAGGAAAATCCCATTCCCAATATAGCCCTCAATAAATTGATAGATAGCATAGGCTACAATCAGGGCAGTAATGACTAGTTTGATATTTTTATTAAACATATTTCTATTGTATTAATTCATATGTGACTAAAGAGGTAATGGTGGTGGGTATCTTCTGTCCGTTCATTTGTGCCAGTGTTGAATAGCCTTCTGAAAATCCCTCTACTTTCATGTTCAGAATAAAACCTGTGCTGAGGTCAGTGGTAACCAGGGTGCTTTGTGTTCCATCGAGAACCATGGTTGTAGCAGGTTCTTCAATCTTCATCATAACCGTAGCCTTACCGCTGATGACTGCTTTCCCTTCTGCCATGGTATCGAGGTGCCAGGAATTTTTGGCAGATAATTTGCCAGAATAATTGTTTTCCCAGGTATCTCCAATACCTACCTTTACCTCAGGATAAATAAAGGTCATTTGTTTATAGCTGTCTGACAAGGCTTCAGTTCCAAATTCATTCTTGAGGGAAGAAGTAAGCATATTAACTGCAAAGGCTTCTTTTAGGCCCGATGCTTTAACCATTCCGGCAACTAAACTATCTCCGCCTTTTACCTCAAGGATATCCCCGTTCTTCCTCATCACCATATGAACTGGTTTGTTGAGCAGACTGTTAAATATTCGGGATTGCACGTTGGCGGTGTCAATTTCGGCGGCGTTTACGTCCATAATGACACCTTGCAGGCTTGAGGTCATGGTCATAAGTAGATCCCTGATGACAATGTCAATAGCGTAGGTGTCATCTGTTTTGTCGGTAACTTCAAACTCTAAGATGCCTCTGATATCGTTGGTGAGTTCATGTGTTGCACCCTCTAATTCCTGAGTAATATCCTGCCTGGCTATCTGTTTAACCTTGTAAACATCACCTTTGCTGAGATTGTATTCGAGTTTTTCCTGCCCATATCCAAGGGCTGAAATCACGAAAAAAAACAACAAGAAAAATAAATCTTTCAACCGCATTTGTCGACATCTGTTTCTTGCGGCAAAAGTACTAAAAACTATCCTAAATATTTTTCAAATCGATTTGGCAAAGCAAAAACTCTTCGTATATTTGCGCCCAGAATTTGAAAAGTAGTCGGGATTATAAAATGCCTCCGGCACAAATTTAAAAAGCATGAAAAGAACATATCAGCCGTCAAAACGCAAGCGCAGAAACAAACATGGATTTAGAGAGCGTATGGCTTCAGCCAACGGGAGAAAAGTTCTTGCCAGGAGGAGATCAAAGGGAAGAAGAAAATTATCTGTTTCCTCTGAGCCGCGTCATAAAAAATAAATGACTGAAAATCAACAATATAAAGGTGTTACTTTTTTAAAGTAGCACCTTTTTTTTTATGCTATTATCACCAATTTAAAATTCAAAGAATAACAGTATTATGCCAAAAAGAGAAGATCTAAAATCGATATTGATCATAGGTTCGGGCCCTATTATTATTGGACAGGCCTGCGAGTTTGATTATTCCGGATCACAGGCTTTGCGTTCCCTGCGGGAAGATGGGATTGAAACCGTCCTGATCAACAGCAACCCGGCCACTATTATGACCGACCCCTCCATGGCCGATCATATCTATCTTCTCCCCCTGACCACTAAATCGATCATTGAGATCCTGAAAAAACACCCCAATATTGATGCAGTGCTTCCTACCATGGGTGGCCAAACCGCACTCAATCTCTGTATTGAAGCTGGTGATAAAGGGATTTGGGAAGACTTTAATGTTGAGATTATCGGAGTGGATATTGACGCCATCAATATCACCGAAGACCGGGAGAAATTCCGGAAACTTATGCTTGAGATAGGGGTCGGAATGGCACCACAGTCTACTGCCACCTCTTTCCTGAAAGGGAAGGAGATCGCTCAGGAGTTTGGATTCCCGCTGGTGATAAGGGCTTCCTACACCCTTGGAGGTGCAGGAGCGTCCATTGTATACAAGCCAGAGGATTTTGATGAATTGTTGAGCAGAGGCCTGGAAATTTCTCCCATCCATGAAGTGATGATTGATAAGGCCCTTATGGGGTGGAAGGAATACGAACTTGAATTACTACGGGATCAGAATGACAATGTTGTCATTATCTGTACCATTGAGAATATGGATCCGATGGGGATCCACACCGGAGATTCCATTACAGTAGCCCCAGCAATGACCCTCTCAGACCGCACCTTTCAGCGCATGAGGGATATGGCAATTAAGATGATGCGCAGTATCGGAGATTTTGCAGGAGGATGTAATGTGCAATTTGCAGTAAGTCCGGATGAAAAAGAAGATATTATTGCCATTGAGATCAATCCAAGGGTATCGAGGTCTTCCGCTCTTGCTTCAAAAGCTACCGGGTATCCCATTGCAAAGATTGCGGCTAAACTGGCCATTGGATACACCCTTGACGAATTGGAAAACCAGATTACAAAATCAACTTCAGCCCTGTTCGAACCCACCCTGGATTACGTGATCGTCAAGATCCCCAGGTGGAATTTTGACAAGTTTGAAGGATCAGACAGGACACTCGGACTCCAGATGAAATCGGTAGGGGAGGTCATGGGAATCGGGCGTTCCTTTCAGGAAGCGCTGCACAAGGCCACCCAGTCACTGGAGATCAAACGGAATGGTCTGGGTGCTGACGGCAAAGGCTATACCAATTACGATCAGATTATTAGTAAACTCACCATCCCAAGCTGGGACCGGGTATTTGTCATCTACGATGCGATTCAACTGGGCATCCCCCTCAGCAGGATACACGAGATTACTAAAATTGATATGTGGTTCCTGAGACAATACGAAGAGTTGCATTTCCTTGAAATGGAAATCTCTAAATACACAGTGGAAAGTCTGCCCAAAGAATTGCTTCTGGAAGCAAAGCAAAAAGGCTTCGCCGACAGGCAGATCGCCCATATGCTCGATTGCTATGAAAGTGAAGTTCATAAGAAACGAAGTAAGCTCGGGATAAACCGGGTATATAAATTAGTTGATACCTGTGCTGCCGAGTTTAAGGCAATGACGCCTTATTATTATTCCACCTTCGAGGAAGAGGTTGAAACCTCCGAAGGTAAGCGGTATGTAACCAATGACAGCGAAGTAACCGAAAGGAAGAAAATTGTTGTGCTGGGATCAGGACCAAATAGGATCGGGCAGGGGATTGAATTCGATTATTGTTGTGTGCACGGAGTACTGGCCGCAGCTGAGTGTGGATATGAAACCATTATGATCAATTGTAACCCTGAAACGGTGTCGACCGACTTTGATACTGCCGATAAACTTTATTTTGAACCTGTTTTCTGGGAACATATCTACGATATTATCCTTCACGAAAAACCGGAAGGGGTGATTGTACAGCTTGGAGGACAGACCGCCTTGAAGCTAGCTGAAAAACTCGACAAATACGGGATAAAAATTATGGGGACCAGTTTTAAATCCCTCGATCTTGCAGAGGATCGCGGTAGCTTTTCCCGACTTCTGAAAAAGAACGATATTCCCTACCCGCAATTTGGAGTAGCCGAGAGTGCCGATGAAGCCCTTGAGCTGGCCAAAGAACTGAAATTCCCCTTACTGGTAAGGCCATCCTACGTATTGGGAGGGCAGGGAATGAAGATTGTAATCAACAAAGAAGAGCTCGAGGCCCATGTGGTAGACCTGCTACATAAGATTCCCAACAACAAATTGCTATTAGATCATTATCTCGACGGAGCCATCGAAGCTGAGGCAGATGCGATCTGCGACGGGAAAGATGTTTATATCATTGGGATTATGGAGCATATAGAGCCTTGCGGGATTCACTCAGGGGACTCCAATGCTACTTTGCCTCCTTTTAACCTGGGGGAATTCGTGATGCAACAGATCAAGGATCATACACGAAAGATCGCACTTGCGCTCAATACTGTGGGCCTGATCAATATCCAATTTGCGATCAAGGACGACATGGTGTATATCATTGAGGCCAATCCAAGAGCCTCAAGAACAGTTCCTTTTATTTCCAAGGCTTATGGGGAGCCCTATGTAAATTACGCTACCAAAGTTATGCTGGGAGAAAATAAGCTGAAGGATTTTAAATTCAACCCTAAACTTGAAGGTTTTGCCATAAAGCAACCTGTATTTTCTTTTAACAAGTTCCCGAATGTAAATAAGAATTTAGGACCGGAAATGAAAAGTACGGGAGAGAGTATTCTCTTTATCGACAGTTTAAAGGACGATGAATTTTATGAGCTGTACACGCGGAGAAAGATGTACCTGAGCAAATAATGAGGGATCAGGATCAGGAAGAACTGGAAAATTATTCAGCTTCTTTTGTCTCCATTAGCTGGGCAAGAACACGAACCCGTACTTCTTTTGCCACCTTTTTAAATAGTATCCTGGGAACCTTTATTTTGTGGTCCTCTGTCTTTATGGCAAACTCTGTTTGAAGGACCAAAAAACTTCCTTCCCTGTCAATGGTCAGTTCTGTATAAATGGGCCGTGTAACACCATGAAGCGTAAGTTCGCCACTTAGAGAATAAGTTCTGGGTTCTTCAGAAATGTCTTCAGGATCAAAAGCGACTAGATTGCCGGTCAGGTATGCTTTTGGGTATTTGTCAGATTCAATATAGTTTTCATTAAAGTGCTCCTGCATCAGTTTTCTTTTAAAATCAAATTCCTTGACTAAAAGCAAAACCGCTATCTCACCCTCAGCTGTGAGGGCGAAATTTACCTTGCTGTTTATTGCATAAATATCTTCCAGGGGCGTTGAAGCATCAAACTGTATCTCGCCCGTTTCGGTTCGAAAAGTAGTTTGTGCCAAGCTCTGGCATCCCCAGGCAATAAACAATATAAAGAGGTGTTTTTTCATTCAGGAAATCCTTGGGTGGCCCAGTCTGCAATTAACTGTCGTGCACTTTGAGGCATAAGCCCGTCTGGCGGCATAGGATTGGTAGTATTGTTAATCCTGGATAGCAGATTCCTGTTTTCTATTGCACTTTTAACCAGGCTTAGGGTGGTCAAAGACATAGGCGCATTGTTAGTAGGTGGGTTTCCATGACAAGATAAGCAGTTTCCCTGAATAATTGGGCGAACATCATTTTGATAACTGAGTATTGTCGCATCAGGATCTTCACTATTGGGATCATTCATATCAACCCCTTCGGAATTATCACTCTTCGAACATGCGAACACAAGAAAAATGAATGCAAACAGTAAACTAACGCCTGAGGTTTTCATAAGTTTAATATTTAATTACTAACTGATTATCAATAACTTATAAATAAGATGTTAAATATTGACTTAGGTTGCGTCATTGCTTTTTTTCAGCTTTCATCTGGCAACATGGGGCAATTTCGAGCGGCAGGAAATGGGAAATTATTCGTAAGTTTAAGAAAAAAGCGCCCGTCTCTTTTTAGCGAACGAGGTCATTAAAACAATTAGCCATGAAAAGAAAAAATTTAGTTGCCTGGATGTTCCTGTTTCCATTCTTATTATTCTCACAAAACGACCTGCTTTCTTCCATCGATAAATCGGATACTACTGGTACTACGGAAGCTGCTTTTAAAGGTTTAAAAATCGTCAACTTTGAGTCGACCAAGATGGTCAATGAAAAGGAGTTCTATTTTATCGTTTTTCACCGTTTTGGTAGCATAAAAACAGGCCTGGACGGATTTTTTGGCCTGGACTTTGCCAATACGCGCCTGCATTTTATATATGGTTTTTCAGATGGTTTCAATCTTTCCATAGCCCGGAGTTCGTTTAATAAAACCTATGATATTTCAGGGAAATATCGCTTTATGCAGCAAAGCGACGATAATCCTGTTACCATTGTGGGATATAGCCAGATCGCATTTAATACGCTATTGGACGAACCTGTACTGCAAAGAGAAGTTGATTTGGGCGACCGTACTTCATTTACTCAGCAGATTCTCATCAGTAGAAAATTAAGCGAGAAGGTTTCAGTACAACTTATGCCTACCTATTTTTATGAAGGATATGTGGATTATGCCCCTCAGGACAATTCCCAGTTTGCACTGGGATTCGGTGGGCGTGTAAAACTTTCTCAACGGTTTAGTCTTAATCTGGATTATGGATGGCATTTAAACCGGGCAGATGGTTCCCCATTTGTAAATCCCCTGTCTATAGGGGTTGATATTGAAACCGGAGGACATGTTTTCCAATTGCATTTTACCAATGCCCAGCCCACTTTCGAAAGCGGCTACCTGGGCAATGCTGTGGGCGACTGGGGAGATGGGGATATCTATTTCGGCTTTAATCTCAGCAGGGTATTTAATTTCTGATATTCATTTATCATCCTTCCCATTCTGTATGAAAAGTACCTGATTTATCTATGCGTTCATAGGTGTGTGAGCCAAAGTAATCGCGCTGTGCCTGTATAAGGTTGAGCGGCAGACGTCCGGAAGTATAAGCATCAAAATAAGTCAGTGAATTGGAAAGCCCGGGAAGAGGGATGCCATTCTCGGCCCCATAGGCTACCAAAGTACGCACAGAGGAAATAGTTTCTTTGATTTCTTTTGAAAAAGAGGGATCGAGCAGCAGATTTGGCAAGTCGGGCTTCGCCTGGTAGGCTTTGGTAATATCGGCCAGTAAACCCGCCCGGATAATACAACCTGCCCTCCAGATCTTGGCGATAGTACCCAGATCCAGATTGTACTCGTATTCCTTAGAGGCTTCAGATAATTGGTGCAGGCCCTGGGCATAGGTAATTATAAAAGAAAAGTACAGGGCTTCTTCTGCCATTTTTGTCAACTTCTTTTTTTCTAACAGAATGGGTTGAGGTCTGTCATAGACTTCATCTGCTTTCACCCGGTCGTTTTTAAGTGCGGAAATTTCCCTCATACTCACCGCGATATCAATACTTGGGACCGGAATTCCCAGATCCATGGCATTTTGTGAAGTCCATTTCCCCGTTCCTTTTTGTTTGGCTTTGTCGAGGATCTTATCGATAAGTTCACCGTCGCCATGCTCATCATCCTGGACAAGGATATCTGCTGTAATCTCTACCAGAAAAGATTGAAGTCGGCCCTTGTTCCACTGATCGAAAGCCTGATGCATTTCTTTATTCGACATTTCCCCGGCTTTGCCAAGCAGGTCGTAAATTTCAGAAGTAAGTTGCATTAAGCCGTATTCGATACCATTGTGCACCATTTTCACGTAGTTTCCGGCCGATTTTGGTCCGAGGTATGCTACGCAGGGTTCTCCCTGGTATTTAGCCGAAACCGCCTCAAAAATAGGTTTCACCTCCTTGTAGGCTTCACGTGAGCCTCCCGGCATGATGCTGGGACCTTTGCGGGCTCCCTTAGCTCCCCCTGATACCCCTGCTCCAAAAAAATGGATTCCTTTTTCTTTTAGATATGCCTCTCTGCGATCAGTATCGGTAAAGAGGGAATTTCCTCCATCAATTATGAGATCCCCTTTATCTAAATGGGGGAGCAGGTTTTCAATTACCTGATCTACAATTTTCCCAGCCGGTACCAGGAGCATGATTTTTCTGGGAAGTTGCAAAGCCTTGAGGAAAGTATCCTGATCTGTACTGGCATTCACTTTTTCCAGATCTCCTCCTTCCTTTTTCAGGGCATCGACTTTCTCAGCATCAAGGTCATATCCAAAGGCATTAAATCCATTGTCTGCGACATTCAGGATAAAGTTTCTCCCCATCACTCCAAGGCCAATCAAGCCAAAATCATATATGTGTTGATTCATTATTCTAATTTATAAATTGCAAAACCACAGTCATTTATATCCACAAACTACGCATCGGTGGCGGAAAAATGCCGCTATATCGGGTGCTACAATCAAAAGTAATTGAAAATATTAACTTTTAGTGCGTACTTTGGGCATTTAAAGAAGTAGGCCGTTCCTTCTTAATTTTGATAGAAAATGGACAGAACTGAAAGTCAAATGTTAATCATTTTCGGGGCATCCGGTGATCTTACCGCCCGGAAACTGATCCCCGCCTTGTACCATCTTCATTGTGGAGGGCACCTCCCAAAGAAATTTCTCGTTTTGGGGGTAAGCAGATCTCCTTTATCTGACGATGATTTCAGAGACAGGGTGGCGTATAAAAGTAGCTATCTCAACGGGGGGGATAATGAAATTGATTCGGAGCAACTATCTCATTTTGCCGATAAATTATTTTACCACGATATTGGGAATTCCTATGAAGATTCTTATGAATCTCTCGCTGAAAGGATAAACTCCCTCAACACAGAATTCAATACTTTACATAATTTTATTTTCTATTTATCCACGCCTCCGAGTATTTACGAGGTCATTGCCAAAAATCTTTCCGAACAGAGCCTTACACAGCAAAACAAGGGTTGGAAACGTATGATCGTAGAAAAGCCATTTGGTTATGATCTTGCTTCCGCCAGGGAATTGAATAATAGCCTTCATCAGTATTTTAATGAAGAGCAGATCTTCAGGATAGACCATTACCTGGGGAAAGAAACGGTACAGAATCTCCTGGTGACCCGCTTTGCCAATAGTATTTTTGAGCCTCTGTGGAACAGGAATTACATTCAGCATGTCGAAATCACTAATGCCGAAAGTGTGGGGGTAGAGAAAAGAGGGGGATATTATGACAGTTCGGGCGCTTTACGCGATATGTTCCAGAATCATTTGTTGCAGATCGTTTCTCTGGTGGTAATGGAGCCCCCTATCGGAGCAAAGGCAGAGGAGATCAGAAATGAAAAGGTTAAGGCCCTAAAGTCGATGAGGATATTATCAGACCACAAAAGTCTGAATGAAAATACTATCAGGGGCCAGTATTTGTCGGCGGATATCAACGGAGAGAAAGTGAAAGGCTATAGGGAGGAAGATGGTGTAAACCCCGATTCAACCACTGAGACCTATGTAGCCATTAAATTTTTTGTGGATAACTGGCGATGGAAAGACGTCCCGTTTTATGTGAGGACTGCCAAGCGAATGCCTACAAAGGTGACCGAAATTGTCATTCATTTTAAACCCCCTCACCATAAGATCTTTACCGATTCGGGGGTGTTCAACAAGGACAATAAGCTCATCATCAGAATACAACCCGACGAAGGCATCCTGATCAAATTTGGAGTAAAAGTACCCGGCCAGGGCTTTAAAGTAGAGCGGGCAAATTTGGATTTCTATTACGACAGCCTTGCTGAGACAAATCTTATGGCGGCCTACGAGAGATTACTTCTCGATGCCATGCAGGGCGATGCTACCCTCTATGCACGTGCCGATGAGGTGGAAGCTGCATGGGAGTTTGTAGATCCCATCTTAAATTATTGGAAAACAAATAAAGAGGCTATGATTTACGGTTATTCTGCAGGTGTGTGGGGCCCACAAAACGCCGATGATTTGTTAGAGGGTGATAACACCTGGCGAAATCCCGGTTCAAATCTGGCAGATGATCCCGGATTCTGTGTAATAAAATAAGGCATATGAAACTGAATATTTACCCGACTAAAAATGAGGTAGCAATACAATTTTGTGTTTTTCTGACCGAATGGCTTAAGGATAAAAAAAGTGTTCATATTGCGCTATCAGGGGGAAGTACTCCAAAAATTATTTTTGAAGAACTTTCTATTCCTGGAAAATACGCCATCAACTGGAATGAGGTACATCTTTACTGGGGCGATGAGCGTTGTGTTCCTCCTAACGATGATCAGAGTAACTACAAGATGACCAAAGATTTTCTTTTGGATAATATCGATATCCCCTTGGATAACATCCATCGGATCCTTGGCGAAAACGATCCCAGGGAAGAGGCCCTACGCTATGGGCAGGAATTACAGCGCAATCTGCCTGTTCAGGATGGTATTCCAAAATTCGACATGGTCCTTCTTGGTATGGGGGAAGACGGCCATACAGCCTCTGTATTTCCCCATGAGATCCACTTGTGGGATTCGGATCAGAATTGTGAGCTGGCTGTTCATCCCGACTCAGGCCAGAAGCGCATCACAATTACGGGAAGAATTATAAATCACAGTAAAAACGTCGTTTTTCTGGTCACCGGAGACGGAAAGAAGGAAAAAGTCGCAGAAATTCTGGGTAAGAAAGGCAACTACAAACAATATCCGGCAGCCCTTGTTAGTCCGGATGATGGAAACCTGTACTGGTTTCTCGATGAGCCAGCCGCCTCGGGAATCAGGGATCTTAATTCAGGTTCATAGGGGAGGGCTCTTCATTAAAGTCGTCTTCTTCAGCCCTCTTTAATATAGAATCAGGCAGCGATTTTTTCGCTTTGGCGCCCATTTTTTTCAATTTTTGTATACTGGTAATGATATTGCCTCTTCCTTCAACCAATTTGTTCATAGCCCCCCGGTATTCGTTTTTAGCCTCATCCATTTTCTTCCCTACTTTGGTAAGATCGGTCACAAATCCTTCAAATTTGTCATAGAGTGCTCCTGCCTGCCTCGCAATTTCTATGGCATTTCTCTGTTGTTTCTCATTGTTCCACATAGTGTCTATGGTGCGCAGGGTAGCCAGTAAAGTGGAAGGGGTTACGATTACTATATTCTTGTCAAATGCATTGTTGTAGAGACTTGAGTCTTTGTTGATAGCAGCGGAAAACGCCGTTTCAATGGGTACGAACATCAGTACAAAGTCTGGACTTTCCATGTCGTACAGGTCCTCGTATTTCTTAGCCGATAGCTGTTCTACGTGTTTCTTAAGTGAGTTTATATGGTCTTTGAGATTCTTTTCCTGTTCTTCTTCCTCCGCATTTACAAATCGTTCGTAATCGGTTAAGGAAACCTTGGAATCAATGACCATTTTTTTACCATCAGGCAGATTGATTACCACATCGGGGAGTACCCGACTTCCGTCTTTCCTGGTAAAACTTTGTTGCACTGTGTATTCCCGGTCTTTTTCCAGGCCGGATTTTTCCAGGACACGTTCCAGAACAAGTTCTCCCCAGTTCCCCTGCATCTTACTATCTCCTTTCAATGCTTTGGTAAGATTTTCGGCTTCTTTTGTGATTTTGAGGTTCTGATTCTGCAGATTGAGCAACTGTTCCCTCAGGGCGGAATGGATACTGATGTTTTCTTTCTGACTTTCCTCAACCTTTTTTTCAAACAACAGTATCTTTTCCTGCAGCGGATTCAGGATATGCTTTATATTTTTCTGATTCTGTTCGGTAAATTTCAAACTTTTTTCATCCAGGATCTTATTGGCCAGATTCTCAAACTCCTTGGTAAATTTTTCCTGCAGTTGTTCTACCTCTTCTTTCTGCTCTCCCAGTTTTTGTCTCAGATTTTCCAGGTCGGCTTCGTTTCTGGTGATTTGCTGTGAAAGACTGGTGTTCTCAGTTCGAAGTTCTTCAGTGGCAGATCTCTCGTTGCTAAGGCGGGCTTCCAACTCTTCCCGGCTACCTCTGAGTTGTCTTTCCCTTTCTTCCAAAGTGCTCTGGATCGACTTTCTTTTTAATCGTTCGATATAATTCCCGAGGAAAAACCCCAGAATTCCCACCAGAAGTGCAACAGCCAGTATGGTAATCTCCGTACTCATTTCGTCATCAATTTAAAGTAAAGATAGGGGTTCTGACTTAAAATTCTGCAGGGAAACCCGCTCAGTTTTTGATCTTAAAAGTCCCGGTTCCCGGATCAAATTGAATAAGATCAGAAGGGAAGAGATTCTGAAAATTCTTATTTTCTATATGTTCACACGGAGGGCCGAAAAAATAGGCAGAAGAATCAAGGATCAACATCTTATCGCAAAGCTGAATGGCAAGGTCGATCTCATGAGTGGTGTAAATTACAGTTTTATCGAATTCACGGGCAATTTGTTTCATGGTCTTCAGAACCTGCACTTTGTGGTATAGGTCGAGATGCGTAGTGGGTTCATCGAGCATCATAATAGGTGTGTCCTGAGCCAGGGCCCTGGCGATGAGTACTTTCTGTAACTGGCCATCACTCAGCTCATAACACTTTCGATGTTCGAGAGATTCCAGACCTATAGTCCGGATAGCATTGTGTATTGCTTTCTTATCATTTTCGGTAAGACTCCCCAACCAATTGGTGTAAGGTTGCCGGCCCAGGGCGATAAGCTCAGAAACTGTCAGATTTTTAGTTGCCAGAGGTTCGGTAAGAACTATACTAAGACTGGCAGCCAGCTGCTGTGCTGGAATAGATTCCATCCGCAGGCCATCAATTAGTACTTCCCCTGATAATTTTTCCTGAACTCCGGCCAGGGTTCTCAACAGGGTTGATTTACCAATCCCGTTAGCTCCCACAATAGCGACAAATTCCCCTTTTTTTAAAGAAAAATTCAAATTTTGAGCTACCTGTAATGGCTTCCCTTTTTTACCGGGGTAACCAATACTCAAATTTTGAATCTCGAGGGTTTTAGTCATTTCTGGGAATAGGATTTCAAAGTTAACTATTCTGATATTATAAATCGTGGAATACCTCCAGGGTAGCTAATAGCTAAAAGATCATATTGCGTTTTCTCAACAACAACCATATCACTACAGGAGCACCGATGATAGAGGTGATGGCATTGATAGGGAGTACATAGGAAGAGGAAGGTAGCTGGGCAATAGTGTCACAGATCAGCAGCAGAATGCCGCCATAAAGCATTACTCCCGGAATGAGAACCTTATGGTCTGTAGTATTCAATAATTGCCGGGTGAGATGGGGAACGGCCAAGCCAATAAAAGCAATTGGCCCTGCAAATGCGGTAACCGATCCGGCAAGAAGTCCGGTAGCGACAATGATAAGGTTTCGTGACCTGCCAATCTTTACCCCCAGGCTACGGGCGTAATTTTCTCCCAGGAGAAGGGCATTGAGCGACTTAACGGCTCCAAAACTGAGAAGGAGTCCGACACTTATTATAGATACCAGAATCAAGACCTGACTATTGCTTAGGTTTCCTACAGTCCCGAAGGTCCAGAAGATGTATTGCTGAAGTTCGTCTGCCCTGGCGAAATAGGATAATACCGTTACTACTGCCGCTGTTATGCTCGCAAACATCAGTCCGATGATCAATAAGGCCATTGTATCTTTTACTTTCCTGGCGATAGCTACCACAATAAGAAGGACCAGAATACTTCCCAGGCTGGATGCAATGGAGAGTGATAAATCGTTTACCAGAGAATAGCCCATAGTGAATAGTCCGCCACCCATTATAAGTAAGGCCGCACCCAAACTGGCTCCGGAGCTGATACCCAAAACAAAAGGTCCGGCCAGGGGATTGCGGAAAAGCGTTTGCATCAGAAGTCCGCTCAGGGAAAGCCCACTTCCAACAAGAATTGCGGTAAAAGCTTTGGGGATTCGGTAATCCCAGATAATATATCCATATGAATCATTGGTGTTTTCAAAACCAAATAGTTCCTTGATGGTTGCAGAAAGGGGTATATCGACAGAACCAAAGCTGATGTTAATGCCAAAACACAGGACTAACAAAACGGCTAGCAGGAAAAACTGATATGGAATCTTTTTTTTCAATTATTGTAAGGGCTTGAAAAAGTACAGGTTATGGTTGGGTAACACATCAGGGTGAAAGATATGGATAAGGTCTTTTAAGATCAAATCGGGACGGTTGGGGCCCAGCTCAAAAAAGGTGAGTCCGCCTGTCTCCCCTTTACTGAGGGCATAGGTAAAGATTTTTTGTTTTTTGAAGGGATTAAACTGCCGATAATGACGATTGGCCTGCACCATTTCCTCATATGTTGTGAATTGGGAAGGAGAGATCCATAAATCGGCTTCCGACGCCTTTGACAAAACACTTTCCAGGCTTAAGGACAGACTTCCTACTTCTTCAGTGTCTTCCCAGAGGTAGCTGCCGTTTGCATCACGGATAAACTGTGCTGCCCAGCTTTTCCCTCCAGGGACATACCAGACATCCTTGTACAGGGCTCCACTCATTACAGTTGGCGTATTTCCTGCTTTAAGAGCAAGGTCTCTGGCCTGTAGGTAAGATTCTGAAATAGAATCAAAAAGAGCATTCGCCTTTCCTTCCATCCGGAAAAAAGGTGCAAAAAACTTAATCCATTCTGCCTTTCCCAAAGGAGTCTGTTCTGTCCAATCTCCATTGTAAACAACAGGAATGCCAGCCCTTTCCAGTGTTTCGTAGGCTCTGTTTTCAGAGGAAATACTAAAACCAACAACGAGATCGGGTTGAAGTTGTAGGGTCATTTCAGTATTAATCGTCTCATTATTCCCCAGGTTGACCACTGCCCCTTCTGAAATTCTTTTTCTTGTAAATTCCGAAGAGATGTAATCTGTTCCCGGAAAGCCTATGAGTCGGTTAGCTACCCCCAGTGCTTCCAGGGCGGGGATATGTGTCGTTGAGGTCACTACGACTCGATCTACAGGAACGGGCACAACGGCATCGTATTTATCGTAATCGATGGAGATGGAAGAAAGGCTGTCCCTGTTTACCAGGGCATAGGTAAAGGGTTTGGAGGCATTGGGCCAGGGCTGATTTACCTTCAGGACAGTAATCCCGTCATCTGTTCTTTGCAATTGAAATCCTTTGGCAAAATGAACCGGAGAAAAGGTGTTTTCAGAAGGGACGTTATCACTCTGAACAGCATCGGAGGATTTCCCCCTGCATCCCAGCAGGGATAATAGTACCAGACATAGATAGATTCTCATGGATAGGATATCATCTGCCTCAAAAGTAAGCTTTAAAGTCCTTTGCCAAAAGGATTGGAGAATTTGATTATCTTCACCGCGAATTTAGGTGATCAGCCATCAAAGGCTGGTATTAAAAGGGAATCCGGTGTGAATCCGGAACTGTACCCGCAACTGTAAGCTCAGTAGCTCCGTAAAAGGGAGCTATGTTTAACCTCTCTTCAATTGCCACTGTCCTCAGGATGGGAAGGTTGAGGTTAAAACGCAAGTCAGGAGACCTGCCAGATTCGAAAAACGATGTATAACTTTCGGGATAAAAGTTTTCGTATGTAACCTCATACGCGATTCCGAGTATAGGAAGAGAGCAAATTGATAAAACATTTTTGGAGTACCGGTATTCTAATGAGTATCGGACTGGCCGGTTGGGCCCAGGAAGCAACTTCGGATACCTTAAAAATAAGGGAACTGGAGGAAGTAGTCGTCAGCGACACCCGATTTCCTATTAGGAGGGAAAATTCAGGTAAGACCGTAATTAGAATTGGTGCTGAAGAACTTAGTCGAAATCAGGGAAGATCATTGCCTGAACTTATCAATACAAAAAGCGGGATTGAGATTTCGGGAAGCAGGGGCAGGGCTGGTGAGATACTTGGAACTTTTGTCCGTGGGGGCAGGGGCCGGCAAGTAATTGTATTGATAGACGGGATAAGAGTCTCAGATCCATCTTCATTTTCGCAAGAATTTGATCTCCGACTTCTTCCTCTTTCGAACATAGCCTCGGTGGAAATCATAAAAGGCGCTTCCAGCACCCTATATGGAGCAAACGCCGCAACTGCCGTAATCAATATCAGAACAAAAGAGGCACCGGTGAGGGGAATCTCAGGGAGTTTTCAATCATCTATGGGTAGCAACCAGTCAGCTTCTGATAAGAAATATCAGCTGAATGCATTTGAAAATTCTGCCAGGATAGCCGGTACTTCAAGTAAATGGGACTATTCTCTCGGATTTGGACAAAGATATATGGACGGGCTGTCCTCCATTATAACTGAGTCTAACGAACCCGACCCGTTTTCCGCCATTAATCTGGATGTAAAGCTAGGTTTTAGAATCAGTGACAAATTAAAAACAAGGATCTATGCCAGTGAGGCCAAAGTGAAAACTTCTTATGATGAATCATTTGGTCTTATGGATGCCCCCTATGAATTTCAAAGCACGCAACATCGTGTAGGCGCCAATACCGTCT
>JABDQK010000040.1 GCA_013042255.1 Flavobacteriaceae bacterium
CTTTTCAGCCAGTTTCTTTACCATGTCAGTTACCGAAGATGGTTTGGTCTGCATCTCTTCAGCAATGGCATTGGTAGATATCACCCCTGATTTTGCCTTTCCAAGGTGATAAATAGCCTTCAGGTAAGTTTCTTCAGATTGAGTCATTTCTTTTGTCCTCGAACAAAAATACATTTTTATTTGTAAAAACATATTTTTAGATTTGTCTAAATTTTTAGATAATCCCATGAGATATCATTGGCCATCGAAGTATTTGCTGCTTTTTTCCCTTCTCCTCTGCATATATTTTCAGGGACATAGTCAGGAATCGAGTATCTATGGTACTATATACGATGATAATGAGCCAGTTCCGTTTGTAAATATTCGATTAAAAAATACAAATATCGGGACCTCAGGCAAGGCTGATGGCACCTATATACTCGAAAATCTGCGTCCTGGAAAATACCAGCTCATGGCCTCAGCAATAGGTTTTGAAGGGTTTAGGACAGAAGTAAATTTATCAGAAAACCAGAATCTCAAGCTTGATATTGAACTCATTCCCTCCGTAGAAAATCTCGATGATATTGTAGTGAGCGGCACCTTAAAACCGGTTCGCCGACTGGCAAGTCCGGTCCCTGTAGAAGTCTATTCTCCCGCTTTCCTCAGTAAAAACCCAACCCCGAATGTCTTTGAAGCCCTGGCCAATGTCAATGGAGTAAGGCCCCAGGTAAATTGCAATGTATGTAATACCGGAGATATTCACATCAATGGTTTAGAAGGGCCATATACCTTAGTCCTCATTGACGGTATGCCCATTATCAGTGGCTTAGGAACCGTTTACGGCTTGTCGGGTATCCCTAATTCGCTGATTTCCCAGGTTGAAGTAGTTAAAGGTCCGGCCTCTTCCTTATATGGAAGCGAGGCGGTAGGAGGACTCATCAATGTAATCACAAAACATCCTCCGGAAGCGCCCGAACTGGAAGCAGATGGTTTTATGACCGGTTGGGGAGAATACAACCTGGATGTAGGCTCTAAAATTGCCCTTGGAGATAAGACCACCCTGTTGTTGGGATTAAACTATTTTAATTACGATATCCCCATTGACAACAATAACGATAATTTTACCGACGTCACCCTTCAAAACAGGATTTCCGTATTTCAAAAATGGAATTTCCAGCGTTCGAACCAACGGGTGTTTTCCCTTGCGGGAAGGTACCTGTACGAAGATAGATGGGGAGGGGAAATGCAGTGGACCCCGGAATTCAGAGGAGGAGATCAGATCTATGGAGAGAGTATATACACCAATAGATGGGAAATACTGGGAAAATATCAGTTGCCAGTTGACGAACCCCTGATGCTGTCATTCTCCTATACGAATCACAATCAGAATTCGGTATACGGTACTACTACATATCTGGCTGATCAGCGAATCGGATTTGGCCAACTTACCTGGGGACCGACTTTCAAATCACACGACCTGCTTTTGGGCACCTCCCTTCGTTACAATTACTACGATGACAATACGCCTGCCACTTCCAATGCTAATCAGAATGAGCCCGATAAGGTATGGATCCCCAGCTTGTTTGCACAGGATCAGATAAGTCTTGGAGAAGATCATTCATTGCTGTTGGGATCAAGACTGGACTTTGACCAAAGGCATGGGGTTATTTATACTCCCAGGCTGGCCTACAAATGGAAACTTTCAGATTCTGATATGTTCAGGTTAAATGCCGGTACGGGATTCAGGGTAGTAAATTTATTTACCGAAGACCACGCGGCATTAACCGGTGCCAGAGAGGTGGTGATTGCCGAAACTCTTGATCCTGAACGATCTTACAATGTAAATCTCAATTATTCTAAAAAAATATACAGTTTTAACGGACTTTACCTCAATCTGGATACCTCAGCGTTCTACACCTACTTTACTAACAGGATCATCCCAGATTACGAAACAAATACAGACCAGATCATTTATGACAATCTCGATGGTAATTCGATTTCCCGGGGAATAAGTGCGAATATCGACCTGGCACTACCCAACGGACTAAAATTCTTGGTAGGAGGAACACTAATGGATGTTACCAGCACTGAAAACGGGATAAAAACCAGACAGATCCTTACTGAACAATTTACAGGTACCTGGAGTATTTCATACGCCATTAGATCTATCAACCTGGCCTTAGATTATACCGGCAACATCTATGGGCCTATGCGACTTCCCCTCCTGGGAGAGTTGGATCCGCGGAGTGAATATTCCCCTAGCTGGAGTATTCAGAATATCCAATTCACCTACTCGGGGTTAAAGGGATTTGAGATATATGGTGGAATTAAAAATATACTCGACTGGACGCCTGCTAAAAGTGCACCTTTTATAATCGCCAGAGCAAATGATCCTTTTGATGAAAATGTCACATATGACTCCAATGGTAACGTAGTTGCTACCCCTGATAACCCCTATGCCCTTACCTTCGACCCCACCTATGTTTATGGGCCCAACCAGGGAATCCGTGCCTTTGCCGGGTTGCGATACCGTCTGTAATACCCGAGGCAAAATTGATACTATCAATATTTGTACCTTAGCAACTCTTCAGGAATCTATGACAGAATACGACTTCATCATCATTGGAGCCGGGGCAGCCGGCCTTATGCTGGCAGATGGATTGGGAAAAGACCCCGCCTTTAGAGACAAATCAATTCTTCTTTTAGATAAAGACGATAAAACCCGTAACGACCGTACCTGGTGCTTTTGGGAAGAAGGTGCTGGTCCTTTTGACCACATTTTGCATAAACAATGGCCTCAAATCTACTTCGCAGGGAAAAAACATCAAGAGACATATTCCATTTCTCCATATTCTTATAAGATGGTTCGTGGAATCGATTTCTATCAGCATTATTTAGAAAAAATTGCCTCCTATCACAATGTCTCCTTTAAAAATGAAGCTGTAGTTGAATCGCTGAATACCAAAAATGTTGGAGTAAAAATAGGTACAGATAAAAACTGGTATTTTGCGAAACAGGTTTTTGACAGTGGTTGGAAGCTAAGCGATTTAAACCAATTAAAGCGTTTTCCCAAGTACCCTATATTACAGCAACATTTTATCGGTTGGTTCATCAAAACTAAAGAGCAAGTGTTTGATCCATCTAGGGCCACGTTTATGGATTTTTCAGTGGCCCAGAAAGGAAATACCAGGTTTATGTATGTACTTCCTTTTTCCGAAACCTATGCGCTGGTAGAATATACACTCTTTTCTGGCTCCGTATTATCCACTAAAGAATACGAGGAGGCCATAATAGAATATATGGACACCCATTATAAGGAAGTTAAGTATGAAGTAGTGGAAAAAGAACGCGGCAGTATCCCGATGACATGCCTTGATTTTACTGAACTGAATTACGGGCATGTGTATCGTATAGGTACCGCCGGTGGCTGGAGCAAACCTAGTACGGGATATACTTTTAATAATACTGCCAAAAAAACTGAAGAACTGA
>JABDQK010000044.1 GCA_013042255.1 Flavobacteriaceae bacterium
TTGAACTCGATCTTGAAAACGCCAGGATCGATAGGTCGGACGCCCTGGGCAACTTTTTACCTAGCCTGAATTCACAGATGAATACTTCAGGGAGTACCGGACTCATCCTGGATCCTACGACTAACGGATTTGTCTCTGCAACTATCTTTTCGGCCAGCGCAAGTGCTACGTCGGGACTTACCCTTTTCGACGGATTGAGGAATGTACACCGGATGAACCGGGCAAAGTTGAATGAATTGTCTAATCAATATCGTCTTGATAACCTTGTGGATGATATCCGACTCAACGTTGCAAATAGTTATCTGAGTATACTTTCCAACAAGGAAACCTTAAAAGTTGCTGAGGCCCAGTATGCCGTTACTTTACAGGATTTGAAAAGGACCAAGGAGCTGGTAGAATCCGGCGTTGTACCCAGGGGAGACCTCCTAGAGGTAGAGGCGACCGCCGCAACCCAGGAACAGACAATCATCAACAACCAGAATTTGGTTTTACTCTCGAGAATCGCGCTGGCGCAACTTTTACAGATTACGGATTACGAGAACTTTGACATTGCAGATGAGGAATTCAGTGTACCTCCTTCTGATATTTTAAAGTATTCCCCCAAGGTGATCTTTGACAAGGCCCTTACATTCAGAAACGATATCAAATTCTCCGAATCAGGTGTTGCTCTTGCCGAGAAGGATCTTCAAATTGCGAAAGGCGCAGTATTTCCAACAATAGGGGCATTTTTTAACTACAACACCAGATATTCAGATCAAACCCGGGATCCATTTACAGG
Organism: Flavobacteriaceae bacterium; assembly: GCA_013042255.1. Taxonomy (GTDB): domain Bacteria; phylum Bacteroidota; class Bacteroidia; order Flavobacteriales; family Flavobacteriaceae; genus Muriicola. The sequence goes on from JABDQK010000044.1 coordinate 779, forward strand.
GGAAAAGATCGCTTTTAAGGACCAGTTATGGATCAATGATGGTATCTCTTACGGAGCACAGCTTACAATTCCAATTTTCAATGGTTTCAGTACCAGGAATAATATAAGACGTTCTCAAATAAGTGTTGAACAGGCAAGGCTACAATTGGAACAGACCAAACTTGATTTAGAAACCACCATCAATCAGGCGTATGTTGATGTGCAAAACTCGGCCAAAGCCTATGAAGCTTCCCAGAAAACCCTGGAAGCCAGAAGGCTGGCATACGACTATTCAAAAGACCGCTTTGATGTGGGGTTAATGAATGCATTCGACTTTAGTCAGGCACAGTCCAGAGTAGACAATGCCGAAGCTGAGGTGGTACGGAATAAATACAACTACATTTTCAGGATCAAGGTGCTGGAATTCTTTTACGGGCTTCCTATTGTCCTGAACTAAACTATCTTTGTGGCCTGATGGCCTTGATTTTACAATTAGAAACCGCTAGTACGAATTGCTCCGTTTCGCTTTCACGGGACGGAGTTTTAGTTGCCAGTAAGGAGCATAACAGCGCTTCTTATTCGCACTCAGAACAACTGCACGTTTTTGTCAGGGAAGTATTGGAGGAAGCCGGGGTAACTATGCCCGAATTACAGGCTATTGCTGTAAGTAAAGGGCCTGGATCTTACACCGGCCTGCGAATTGGGGTTTCAACAGCTAAGGGTCTTTGCTATGCCCTGGATATACCCCTGATTTCAACCCGGACCCTGAGGGGAATGGCCCTTCAAAAGACTATCGATAGCGGGTTGATCATTCCTATGCTGGATGCCCGACGGATGGAGGTTTATATGGCTGTCTTCGACTCTGATTATAAGGAAGTATCACCTACCAGAGCGTTGGTAATAACGGTTGATGCCTTCCAGGAATATGCAGAAAAAGGACCTGTCTATCTCATAGGAAGCGGCGCAACAAAGTGCAAAGAGATCCTGGAGCACCCAAATCTATATTTTGATGACAGGGTAATTCCATCTTCCAAAACCATGTGTAAAGCGGCCTATCAAAAGTTTGAAAGTGGTGATTTTGAGGATGTCGCCTATTTTGAACCTTATTACCTGAAGGATTTTATCCTACAGACCAAAACCAAATCATAAGTTTTTGTAATCGACAGAAGCTTTTTACCCTTTCTGATGTACGTCCAGTTGTGGGAAAGGAATCTCAATTCCAGCCTCGTCGAACCTTAATTTTGTCTCTTCGATTACTGCAAAATGGGCATCCCAGAAATCTTCGTTTTTCGCCCAGAATCTCAGGGTTAAATTCACCGAACTATCTGCTAATTCCCCTACGAAAACTGCAGGAGCAGGATCTTTGAGGATGCCTGTCTGGTCGGCACAGATCTCAAGCAAAATCTCTTTTGCTTTTTTAATGTTAGAACCGTAGCCAATCCCAATATCGATTTTGTCTCTGCGAGTTTCTTCCGCATTATAATTAATGATATTGTTATTGGAGAGCTGACCATTGGGTAATATGGCGAGCTGGTTCCCAAAGGTGTTCAGCTTAGTTGTAAAAATGGTGATTTCCTTTACCGTACCGTCAACTCCCTGAGCTGAAATAAAATCTCCTACTTTAAAAGGTTTAAAAATGAGAATCAGTACGCCTCCTGCAAAATTCGCCAATGATCCTTGCAAAGCAAGACCTACGGCAAGTCCGGCCGCACCAACTAAGGCAACCAGGGAGGATGATTTTACCCCCAATTGTGTGATAACCAGGACAAAAAGAAGGAGTTTTAATGCGATATTGATAAAACTCTGAAGAAAGGTCTCCAGAGCCAGGTCGTAGTCCTTCTTCTGGAAGAATTTGTGAACCAGGCGATTTATGAATTTTACAATCCACCACCCCACGATGAGGATAACAATTGCTGTAATCAGGTTAGGTAAAATTTCCATCACCCAATTGATACCTTCATCTATATATTCCTGATATTCCGATAAGGAAGCCATATGCTTAAATTTTGGTGCAAAACAAGCAAAAATTCACGGTCTATTCAAATCTAAATCACTAAAGTCTTGTTAACTACAGACCATATCAAAGCAGAGATGAGGCTTCTTCGGGAGTAGAGACAGGTAATTTACAAGCACCGTTCTCACAGATAAAGATTTGAGATTTCTCAGGATGTATCCTCCCCTTGAGCAAACTAATTGATCCATCCCTGACAGCCCCTGCAAATAATGCATTTGGATAATATTGTGATAAGAGGAAAGTAGCAAACTTCGCAGTCGAAGGGCCGGTAATCACCACCTCCCTGAAAGGAAAAACTTTATATAAAGGATAGTGCATCCAGTTCGCATGACTGTTCGGGTTTTCAAGTATACTTTCCCTCATTTGTAGAAGCATTTTATCCGCTATTGTGCCAAATGGTTTTTCCGGGAAAAGCAGTGAGAGTTTATATAAGTTGAGTGCCATAACAGAATTTGAAGCCGGAATAACATTATCTGCAGTTTCGAGAGATCTCCTGACCGTTATTTCTTCCTTGTCGGAAGTAAAATAAAATAAGCCGCTTTTGTCATTCAAAAAATGAAGGAGACAATACTCAGAGAGTTTACTGGCTTTTTTTACCCAGGACTCTTCAAAAGTAACCTCATATAATTCTATATATGCACTTATCAGGTTGGCGTAATCCTCCAGAAAGCCCTCAATGGTACTTTTTCCTTCTTTGTGATTGTGAAACAGGCTACCATTCTCAGTCAGGACAGTGTTCTCGAGAAATGTAATTGCTTCTTCAGCCATGACGAGGTATTCTTTCTTGCCCAGGTAGCGATATGCTTCTGCCAATGCTTTTATCATAAGGGCATTCCAGGAGGTCAGGATTTTATCATCAAGACGTGGTCTGGGACGAAGTTCCCTCTTCGCTAGTAGAATTTTTTTACAGTGATTAATCCTGGATCTTAGGTCTTTTACTGACAGCTTGTATTTCTTTGCTACTTCTTCATCAGTTTTATCCCTGATTAAAACATAGTTGTCTTCTTCCCAGTGACCATAAGAGTTGATATTGTAATAATCACTGAAAATTTGATAATCCTCCCCTAATTCGTCGGATAATTCTTTTTCTGTCCATACGTAATAGGCTCCTTCTTTCAGATTGCCCTGCTTGTCCAAACTGTCTGCATCCAAAGAGGAGTAAAAGCCCCCATCGGGATGCATTAATTCACGGGTGACGAAACCAATGGATTCCTCCACTATATTTTTATAAAGAGGATCATTTACGGCGGCATAAGCCTTGGCGTACACCGATATCAACTGGGCATTGTCATAAAGCATTTTCTCAAAGTGAGGGATATGCCATTTAACATCCACGGAATAACGGGAAAATCCGCCACCCAGATGGTCATAGATGCCTCCGTAAGCCATTCGGCGAAGTGTGGTATGTACGTATTCCTCAGTTTCGGGATCCTGAAATAGGGTACTGTAATGCAACAGGAAATCGAGATTGACAGGCATCATAAATTTCGGTGCCCTTTTATATCCGCCGAGGAAAGTGTCAAAATACTGCGACCAATTTTTCACAATTGATGTGAGATCCTTTTGGGTTATTTGCCCTTCCTTCTCCGGTGCAGGTATAAGATTAATGGTATGTAATCCTTCCTCTAATTGTGCAGCATACTCCAAAACTTTGGATGGATTCGTTTGATATAGGGTAGAAAGCTGTTCCAGGACCTTTATCCAGTCTTGTTTACGAACAAACGTTGCTCCCCAGAAGGGTCGTCCGTCGGGTAAAGTCACAACATTGAGTGGCCAGCCCCCGCTTCCGGTCATCATTTGCAGGGCATCCATGTAGATATGGTCAATGTCAGGTCGTTCTTCCCGGTCGATTTTAATATTTATAAAGTGCCGGTTCATTACTTCGGCAACTTCCTGATCTTCAAAGCATTCGCTTTCCATGACATGACACCAGTGACAGGCGGCATAACCGATACTAATTAAAAGAAGTTTGTTTTCTTTCCTGGCCTTTTTGAGCACTTCTGGTTTCCACGCGTACCAATTTACCGGGTTGCGTGCGTGTTGCAGCAAATACGGACTGGTTTCTTGGATTAAGGAATTTGTATGTTCGGGGGTTGATTTCAAAACTGCTGTTTTCAGATACTATTGCAAAAAAAAAGCACCTCGAAAGGTGCTTTTTAAATTGTAAGGCAACCTATTTTACTTCGAAGGTGATCTTAACATTCACGCGGAAGTCATCGACCTTCCCATCCTTAACGGTAGCACTTTGTTCATTTACGTAAACCGATCGGATATTCTTAACAGATTTGGATGCCTGAGATACTGCTTTCTGTGTGGCGTCTTCCCAACTTTCACCGGAATTTGCCAGTACTTCTATAACTTTTAAAATAGCCATGTTGTATTAATTTTAGGTTCTTTTAAAGGTCTGAAGAATTTAAGCAAAAAGCAAATAAAACAGGGGCTTTTACCCGTTTATTGCCACCACTTCAGCAACTTTATCTCCCAACATATTTTTCAACATAGTTTCTATCCCGTTCTTAAGGGTATAAGTAGAAGAAGGACAGCCACTGCAAGCCCCCTGGAGTATTACATTAACGGTTTTGTCCTTTTCATCATA
>JABDQK010000047.1 GCA_013042255.1 Flavobacteriaceae bacterium
CTCTCTGATTACGAGATCAACCTTTATGATCGTTATGGCAAGTTGATTAAAAATGCATTAGGTGTGCCGTTGAGATGGGATGGAAGTTTTAACTCCCGATTACTCCCCTCAGGAGATTATTGGTTTACAGTACGTATTGAGAACAATATTTATCAAGGTCATGTTGCCTTGGTCAGGTGATAGGCAGAACAAGACCATAATATTCTGCCAAGGTCGGTTACAGGTTCTTTATACTTTAGTATTTTTACGGCATTAATATGATTTATGAGTAAATCGTTTGAACGTTATCAAAAGAGAAAATTAATTTCCTCTTACTTCTCGGTAGTCCTGAGTATAAGTCTGGTCTTGTTTCTTCTTGGCGTTCTGGGCCTTCTTGTTCTCAATACCAAAAAACTGGCAGATCACTTTAAAGAACAGATTACCTTATCGGTATTTTTAAAGGACAATGCCAAACAGGTTGAAATTGACCAGCTGCAGAAAAGCCTTGCGCTTGCTCCCTACACCAAAGAAGCCACCTATGTCTCTAAAGAAGAGGCAGCCGAACAACACAGCGAGGAAATAGGTGAGAATTTTATCGATTTTCTGGGGTACAATCCTCTAAAAAACTCCATTGACGTTCAGCTAAACGCTGAATTCGTAACTACGGAACAGATCGCTCAGATTGCCGAAGAAATTTCCGGGAAAGGTTATGTGGAAGAAGTCAACTATGACAAACCCCTTATTGCTTTACTCACAGATAATGTAAAAAAGATCTCCTTCTGGATCCTCATCGTAAGCGGCGTATTTACCTTTATTGCTGTGTTGCTCATCAATAGTTCTATCCGGCTTTCGATCTATTCAAAACGATTTATTATCAAAACCATGCAAATGGTGGGCGCAACCAAGACATTTATTAGAAAACCTTTTATTTGGACAAATGTCAAACTAGGAATGCTCGGATCACTTCTGGCTTTACTCTTTCTCGGTGGCCTCCTTTATTACATGAACCTGAATTTTCCAGAACTGGAACTCCTTTCAGATATCTGGTTCCTGGGAGGGCTTTTCCTCGGCGTATTTGTACTTGGCTTGCTGATTTCATTACTAAGTACTTTTTTCGCGACACAGCGCTTTTTGAATCTGAGAACAGACGATTTATATTATTAACTTTGCGGATATGGGTAAAAAACAGAAGAATACAAAGGAAACTCCGCGACAGGAATTTATCTTTCAGAGAAAAAACTACCTTTTTATGTTCCTCGGAGTTGGATTTATCGCTCTGGGCTTTATTCTGATGAGCGGAGGGGGAAGTGATGATCCTACGGTATTTAACCCCGACATCTACAGTTTTAGACGGATAAAACTCGCTCCCACCCTGGTATTGATAGGCCTTGGGTTGGAGGTATATGCCATCCTCTTAAATCCCCATAAAAACAAATAATTGGAAATAATAGACGCCATCATCCTTGGCATCGTACAAGGTCTGACTGAATTTCTTCCGGTATCTTCAAGTGGGCATTTAGAGCTTGGAAAAGCAATTCTGGGCGATGAGTCTATTTCCCAGGACAGTTTACTATTTACCGTTGTACTTCACTTTGCTACGGCCCTGAGTACTCTTGTGGTGTTCAGAGCTGATGTGTGGAACATCCTTAAAGGCTTGTTTCGTTTCAAGTGGAATGAGGAAACTGAATTTTCGCTAAAAATTATTTTGTCCATGCTACCCGCAGCCTTTATTGGTTATTTCTTTGAAGAAGAACTGGAAAGTCTTTTCGGCGAGAATGTTGTTTTAGTCGGATTTATGCTTATAGTAACTGCATTGCTGCTCTATCTGGCAGACAGGGCCAAAGAGACTCAGAAACAGGTTACCTTTCTCAATGCCTTTGTTATTGGCGTATCCCAGGCTATTGCCATTCTTCCCGGAATTTCGAGAAGTGGTGCTACAATTTCAACTTCTGTGCTACTGGGAATTGACAAAAATAAGGCTACACGATTTTCATTTCTAATGGTTGTCCCGCTTATTCTGGGAAAAATGGCTAAGGACATATTCAGTGGTGAGATTGATTTTCAAAGTGCTCAAATGGTTTCCCTGAGTGCAGGCTTTCTCGCTGCCTTTCTTTCAGGCCTGGTTGCATGTATCTGGATGATCAAGTTGGTAAGGCAAAGCAAATTACAGTATTTTGCAATCTATTGTTTCCTGGTAGGACTCACAGCAATCGCCCTGGGTCTATGGAGCTAGATTCCCAAAACAAACCGTAACATGGACTTGATTTCCAAAGAAGAGTTTCTGGAAGGGCAGGTATTACTAATTGACAAACCCCTTGAATGGAGCTCTTTCCAGGCAGTTAACTCCATTAAATGGACCATTCGGAAAAAATTCAATCTCAAAAAAATTAAAGTAGGACATGCCGGCACTTTAGATCCTCTTGCAACCGGCCTATTAGTGATCTGTACAGGAAGGTTTACCAAGATGATTCCCGAAATTCAGGGGCAGAGAAAGGAATATACAGGTACCATAACTCTTGGTGCCACTACCCCCTCCTATGATCTGGAAACCGAAATAGATAAGGAATACGAAACCAATCATCTCACAGAACATAAAATAAAGGAGGTTACCTCTCAATTCACAGGAAAGATCCAGCAAAAACCCCCTGTATTTTCAGCTTTAAAAAAGGATGGGAAACGACTTTATCAATATGCCCGGGAAGGCGAAGATGTAGTTATTAATGCACGGGAAATAGAAATATTTGAGTTCGAAATAACTGCTTTAGAGATGCCCAGGGTTCATTTCAGGGTGGTCTGTAGCAAAGGGACATACATCAGGTCACTAGCGCATGATTTTGGCCGTGTATTGGGATCAGGAGGACACCTTTCTGCCCTGAGAAGAACCAAAATAGGCATGTACAACGTAAATAATGCTATAACCCCCACCGAATTCAGGGCACAGTACTTAGCGGTATAAGTCGATCGTTTTGTAATTTTAGGGAGGAGGAGCTGAGATTAATGAACAAAATCGCGACATATTTCCAATGGATATCGAATTTGAACAGAAATCAACTTTCGTTGATCATTACGTTCTTTTCGCTCTCTATTATGGTACTCCTGCTTTTTAATCTGCATCTCGATGCTGAGGAGCAGGATGAATACGTCATCGAAATGAGTTTGGCTGATGAAGATCTTCAGGAGCTTCTCGAGCAGGAAGAAAAAAGGGCAGAAGAGTTGGCCAATGCCAATATTTTAAAAAGCAACCGGGCTGTAAACGAGACAGCAAAACCGAGTTTTGGAAATCCTGAACCATTGAAAACACTTGAGGAACTCATGGAGGAGCATCAACTGAACTCGGATGAGAAATCACTTGAAGAAATGTTGAATGAAAATGAAGCTTTTGC
>JABDQK010000049.1 GCA_013042255.1 Flavobacteriaceae bacterium
CAACTTTATCTCCCAACATATTTTTCAACATAGTTTCTATCCCGTTCTTAAGGGTATAAGTAGAAGAAGGACAGCCACTGCAAGCCCCCTGGAGTATTACATTAACGGTTTTGTCCTTTTCATCATAGGACTGGAATAGGATATTCCCACCATCACTGGCAACTGCTGGCTTAACGTATTCTTCAAGGATTTGGATGATCTGCTGGGAAGTTTCATCATCAGGGTTTACTTTGCCTATGCCTTCCTGTTGTCTGAGCTGGGTGCTTTCAGCACCGGAAGAAACGATTTCTTTTCCTTCGGCGATATGGGTACGGATCATTTCGCGTAGCTCCATAGTAATCTCATTCCAGTCAGCCATTTCAAATTTGGTCACAGAAATGTAATTCTCGTCCATAAAGACTTCTTTTACAAACGGCAGATGGAAAAGTGCCCTGGCAAGCTCAGAATCTTTCGCTTCATCAATATTCTTGAACTCGAAGGTGGCGGGGACCAGTTTTTTATTTGCAACAAATTTCATTACCGCCGGGTTGGGGGTTACTTCCGCGTATAAGGTGACGGCAACAGTCGATGCAGGTTCCTCTTCAACCAGTATCGGAGCGCCTGAATTGAGATATTCTACAAGCTGTTGGGCTACTTCATCCTTCACATCTTCCCATTCTATGATGTCAAATCGTTCGATGGCTATAAAATTTCCGGAGATGTACACTGTTTTTACAAATGGCAGATAAAAGAGCTGCTGGGCGAGGGGTGAGGATTTGGCCTCATCGATGTTCTTGAACTCGTAATTTTTGTTAGTAGTAAGAAACTGATTCGCTTCAAACTTCAGTATAGCTTTATTGCTGGTTTCCTTAACTGTAATTACATACTCACTCATCCTTGTTTCTTTTTCGCAAAAATACAACCATTTTTCCAGCCCCGGAACATATAATAATGTTCTATTTAAGCCGTTATACATTATATTTGAACACCTGGCTATACACCTTGTCCCATCCTAGATGAGAAAAATCCTTTTTATTTTGTTTGCTTACTTCAGTTGTATTGGTCTTGCCAATGCGCAGGAAGGTATTCCGGTCTATTTCGATTATCTATCCGATAATTATTACCTGGTACACCCTTCTATGGCAGGTATTGGTGCAGGAGGAAAGATCAGGCTTACAGCCCGTAAACAATGGTTTAATGTGGATGAGGCCCCCAATTTACAAACCCTGAGTGTGAACTACCGCCTTGGGGAAAGCCCAAGTGGAGTCGGAGCCATCCTATTTAATGATGCTAACGGCTATCATTCCCAAACCGGTTTTAAAGCGACATACGCCCATCACCTGCAGTTTGGAGGGGATATACGTTTGCTGAATCAACTATCATTTGGCCTAAGTGCAGGTTTTATTCTGAGCAGCCTCGATGAAACTGAATTCAGATCGGTAATACCAGATCCCATTATTTCAGGTGCCCGAAACAGTGTCGGATACTTTAATGTAGATTTTGGGATGTCTTACAGCTATATGGAGTTTTATGCTCACGCTACTTTGCTCAATGCATTGGGAAGTGGACGGGATCTTTACACGGCTATTGAATTTGACAATCTGAGAAGATATCTTTTCTCTGTTGGTTATATTTTTGGAAAGAGTGAATGGCGTGTTGAACCTTCTGTGTTATTTCAACTTACCGAATTTACAGAAGAGGAAACCATAGACATCAATGCCAAGGTTTACCGGGATGTTTCTTTTGGAACAGTGTGGGCAGGATTGTCATACAGAAGGAGTTTTGACGGGGCGCAATACCAGGCGAATGGCCAGTTTGGGGAGCAGCGTTTGCAACTCTTCACTCCAATTGTAGGTTTTAATTACAACCGATTTATGTTCTCCTATAATTACTCCTATCAGAATGGGGATATCCGATTCGACAATGGCGGATTCCACCAGATCACCCTGGGCTACGATTTCGGGCCAGAAAGACAGAACAGGTACGACTGTTTTTGTCCCGCGGCGAATTAAAAAAAGGACCCCAAAATTTAATTCGGAGTCCCTGTTATCTGGTTACCTTATTCCTTTATTCCCAATACAGGTTTTTATTTGAGGCTTGCTTTTTAATGGCTTGCAGCATAGCCTTTTCTAATTCTCCGGCTTCACTCTTTTGTTGTCTGGCAATGTATTCTTCTCTTTTTGCATTCGCCTCTTGTATTTCCTTCTGAATGCTACTTCTTTCTGCCTTCTTTTCTGCAAGGAATTTTTCTATTTCAGCCTCAGATTTTCCCCTCAAAGATTGGGGCAACATTTCTTTTTTATAATTTTTCAAGTCAAAATCATCTTCTGAAGAAGCGTCTACCAGGTCCCATTCGGCATTGTTGTAATAGGCTGAACTCTTACTTACTGCTCGTTTTACCACTACTACTTCTTCCAAAGCCATGGCTTCCTGATCCTGCACTTCCTGAAGTGCTCTCCTACTGGCACCTTTCGGGCCATAAGAGACATAGGTGTTATTTAAGCGAGTGTTTAATTTTATAATAATGTCATCGTAGGGCGTTTTAATATGAACAACCTGTCTGTTGTGGTCAATAGCCATGTATTCACCTCCGGTTAACATGGCTCCTTCCTGCCACCGGGTGTTGACACCTTCTGCGTAGTTACCACAAAATATTGTGTTTATAATGATATCTTTTTCTTTGGCATTTACAGCAGAATCCCTAAAGTTTTTACTCCCCTGGGTAAAAGGTTCATTCCCAGCAATGAATATCATTTTCAGATCATCAGGATTTTTACCCCAGTCTAACTGCTTCAGGGATTTATGAATAACATGCCCGCAATATTCTTCCCCTCCGTTGGTGGTTAATGAAAACAGTTTTTCTGAAATTTTATCCAAATCGCTGCTAAAACCGAGTACCTGTTGAATATAACCTTCCCGGGCCGACAGGTCGTCATTTCCATACTGATAAAGGGCTATTTGTAAATCAGGCCTGCTCTTGTCGCCGCATCTGGCGAATGCAAATTGATTTACAATGTCCCAGAGTTGTGATTTAGCCTGATTTATGAGTCCGTCCATACTATTGCTGGTATCCAGCAGTAAAGCAATTTTAACGGTTTGCCTTTTGTATGGTTTTTTCGATTCAGAACTGATCTGCAGTGCTGGAGTATCGAATTGTTTGGGTAGTACTTCATGATGGGCAAAGCTCTTTCCAATAAATAAAACGGCGAGGAGTATTAGTGTTTTGTTGACAATCTTTTTCATATCATTTTGTTTTAAGGATTATTATAATGGTGGAAAAGTAGGGCGATACTTTTTTTTAAAAAACCGCCAATGAGGTAACTCCCCCGTTGAATGAGTGAAAGGGTTTGATGTTTTATGGAAGTGGAATTTAAGGCCTGTTTTTAGGCACAAACTCCTTAATAGCCATTTTTTAATGCCGTTCAAATGGACTAAGTTTATCCTGATGTTTCAGTTTTCTCGCACATTAATTCTGGTATTGACATTGGTCATGTTAACCTCTGGTGTCTTCGCTCAAACAAAACTCCAGGGTAAGGATATGACCGATACTGAAGCCGTTTTGGCAAGGCATCAGAGCTTTCTGGA
>JABDQK010000051.1 GCA_013042255.1 Flavobacteriaceae bacterium
TTTAAATGGTTAAAATACTGAGATGGACAAGCTAAAGACAATTTTTTCGAAATTCAATGACTTCCTCTCCTATCAGATTATTGAAAGTGAGAGTATTCATATCACTGTGGGAACCTTTCTATCTATAGTCATCGCCATTGTTGTGGTTACTTATTTGTTGCGGATCGTTCATAATTTAGTAGTTAAGAAGTTACCCGTATCTGATAAAAACAAATTTGTCAGCATTTTTTCCTTTTTAAAATACCTTTTTTACATCCTGGTCATCAGTGTAATTCTTCATTCCTCAGGGGTTAATTTGACCGTATTACTGACAGCTTCAGCAGCCTTATTCGTAGGCCTGGGATTTGCCTTGCAAACCCTCTTTCAGGACATTATTTCAGGGGTTATGATGATCCTTGATCAATCCATACACGTAGGAGATATTATTGAGGTGGAAGGTAAAGTGGGAAGGGTTTTCGAGATACGCCTGAGAAGTACAAGAGCTTTAACACGAGACGACAAAGTACTCATTATTCCGAACCATATCTTTTTAACCAATACGATTTACAATTATACACAGAACCATAATACCACCCGTGAATCACTGGTAGTTGGGGTGGCCTATGGCAGTGATGTGCAATTGGTGACAAAAATCTTAGAAGAAATTGCCATGGATCAAATGGGAGTTTTAAAAAACCCGCCTCCATTTGTTCAGTTTGATGACTTTGGAGATTCAGCTCTTGTGTTTTCTCTTAACTTTTTTATAGAAGACGGATTTAGGGTGCCCCGTATGCGCAGTGAAATGCGTTATAAAATAGATGATCAATTCAGGAAGAAAGGTGTTACTATTCCATTTCCACAAAGGGATGTACATTTTTTCCAGCATGGTCCTATTGCCCTCAAGAAAGACTAAATAGTATAACTATATACTCACTTGCTATAGATAATTAGTCTTGCTGACATGATGCAAATAATTCAATAGAAGCCCTGGCACCGTTTTTGAGTTGTCAGGGAAAGGAAGCGGAAAAGTCCGGTTTTAATGCAACATTAAATTAAACATATGCCAAAAATATTAGTGATAGAAGATGAGGCAGCCATTCGCAGGGTACTGGTGAAAATTCTCTCTGAAGAGAATGATAAATATCAGTTGGAAGAAGCCGAAAATGGACAAAAAGGAATAGAATCAATCAAAAAGAACGATTACGACCTGGTTCTTTGTGACATAAAAATGCCCAAAATGGATGGGGTGGAAGTGCTGGAGGCGGCGCGGAAAATAAAACCGGAAATTCCGTTTATTATGATCTCCGGACATGGCGATCTCGATACTGCGGTCAATACCATGCGTCTTGGTGCATACGATTATATTTCCAAACCACCTGATCTCAACAGGTTGCTCACTACGGTAAGAAATGCTCTCGACAGGAAGGAATTGGTGGTGGAAAACAAAATTCTCAAAAAGAAAGTGAGTAAGAAATACGAGATGATCGGTGATAGTCCGGAAATCTCGAATATTAAGGAAATCATTGAAAAAGTAGCTCCCACCGATGCCAGAGTATTAATAACAGGAGCGAACGGAACAGGAAAGGAATTGGTAGCCCATTGGATTCATCAGAAAAGCGAAAGGAGTAATCATCCTTTTGTTGAAGTGAATTGTGCGGCAATTCCTTCAGAACTTATAGAAAGTGAATTGTTTGGGCACGTAAAAGGAGCATTCACTTCGGCCATAAAAGACAGAGCAGGAAAATTTGAAGCGGCGAATAAAGGAACCATTTTTTTAGACGAAATAGGAGACATGAGCCTTTCAGCCCAGGCCAAAGTGCTTAGAGCCCTGCAGGAAAATAAGATTTCCAGAGTAGGTTCAGATAAAGATATCAATGTGGATGTACGAGTTGTGGCCGCGACCAATAAAAATCTACAAAAGGAAATCGAAGAAGGCCGGTTCAGAGAAGACCTTTATCACAGGCTCGCTGTCATTCTAATCCAAGTTCCTGCCCTGAATGAACGCCGGAAAGATATCCCCTTGCTGATTGAACATTTTTCTGAAAAAATTGCTGGGGAACAAGGTACTGTACCAAAAAAATTCTCCCCAAAAGCAGTTTCGCTTTTAAAAGAATACGACTGGACAGGTAATATCCGGGAATTGCGTAATGTGGTGGAGCGACTCACCATCCTGGGAAATGATGAGATTACAGAGGATGATGTAAAGCTTTTCGCAAGCAAATAAATTCTTGTTCCCGGACAAAAATTTTAGCCTCAGGGACACTGATTGCTGAGCTTTAACAATGCTTTGGCCGCAATTTCTTTCGTTCTGAGGTTGTAATACTTCTTCCCTTCTGTAAGGTCGGACTTCAGCAATTCCAGCTCGCAACGTTCAAAGACTTGAGATACATATTCATTTGCCTCTTCACAGGGTAGTGTGGAGATCACCTTTTGAAGTGAAAGTTCAAAATCAATTAGAGAAGCATCAATCCTGGCCTCGAGTTCTTTTCCGGCAATTGGTCTGAATATATTTTTCTTTTCCTCCATTTCCTTAGTGTTGACTGCTAATAGGTCATTCCCATACTCACTACTGTGGATTTCTGCGTGATCTGCAAGCGCTTCCTGGCTGCTGTTTGCGTATTCCAGGGCTTTTTTTAGTAGTATACGGGTACTTAAGATAGAACCAGCCTTGATCGCCTTTTTTAAATAGTTTTCACCTTCTTCAATACTCTGCATGGCGAATTCACATCCGCAATCCTCAAATTGTTCCATGGATTTGTCAATGGCACTAAGCGCCTTATAGGCATAGTAGTGAACCATTTTAATCTTATCGGCCGAAATGGCTTTCTGAGTATTGGTTTTTATAAAGCTGAGATTGGATCCGGCATAGTCACAGGCATTAGAAGGTATCAGCCCGGCTAGTAAAGGGGATGCGGCAAGCCACAGATAAGTGATCAGTCCTTTCATAGTCTACATTAGGTTACTACGTAAGATTTAGGATCAATAAAGGTAGTACAGCCTTTGAGGATCACCTTATTTTATCGTCATAAGGGGAAAAACCCACGATTTAGGCGCTTTTTCACCTGTGAATATGGTCAATATGTTTAATTTTTGTTATGAATTACCGGGGCAGCATAATTTATTTTATATTCAGGCTATGAAGAAAATAGACAGTACTTCTTATAGGGTAGAAAAGGCTGCAAAACTGAATGATATCCCGACATTCGAGGATTTTGGGAAATCAGATAAAAAGCTGAAAAAGTACCTTGAGAAGATAAGGATAGAATTGGGTGAGTTCCAGGACGTGATGTATGCCCACGATAAATACAGCGTACTTATTTGCCTGCAGGGTATGGATACAGCAGGAAAAGACAGTCTTATCCGAGAGGTTTTTAAGGATTTTAATGTAAGAGGGGTGCAGGTACACAGTTTTAAAGTACCCACCGAATTGGAACGCAGCCATGATTATCTGTGGCGGCATTATATCGCTTTGCCTCAGAAAGGAAAATTCGGGGTGTTTAATCGTACACATTACGAAAATGTACTGGTCACCCGGGTTCACCCCTCCTATATCCTGGGGGAGCATATACCCGGTATCCACACCGTTGAGGATATCGATGAAAAGTTCTGGGAAGATCGTTTCAGGCAGATCAATGATTTTGAACTCCATCTGGCTCAGAACGGAACCATCATCTTTAAATTCTTTCTTCACCTTTCCAAAGAGGAACAGCGGCAGAGATTACTGAGGCGACTCGAAAAGAAGGAAAAGAACTGGAAATTCTCAGCAGGCGACCTTAAAGAAAGAGCACTGTGGGACACCTATCAAGAGTGTTATGAAGAGGCTATCAACAAAACCTCCAAAACGCACGCACCCTGGTTTGTCATCCCTGCAGATAACAAGGAAGCAGCCCGGGTAATCGTTGCAGAGATCCTGCTCCAGGAACTGGCTAAATACACAGATGTGGTAGAGCCCGAACTGGATGATAAAACAAAAGCAAACATCGAAGAATACAAAAAGCAATTAGAAAGCGAATGATTAGAATTACAATTACCCTGTTCCTGATGCTGCAATTTCACAATGTGGCAGCACAGACCGATGATGAAAAACAAATCAGAGCAATTTACGATCTGGCTCTAACAAAGGGCAAGACTTATGGCTGGCTTAACTATTTGTCTAATCAGATAGGGGGTCGACTATCAGGTTCAGTGCAGGCAGAACAGGCCGTTAACTACACCAAAGCACAACTTGATTCCCTGGGCCTCGACAAGGTCTGGCTTCAGCCTGTTATGGTGCCCAAATGGGTGAGGGGAACGCCGGAATTTGCTTATCTGGAGAGCAAGCCCGGATATACCAGCAATGTCCCGATTTGCGCCCTTGGGGGTTCAGTAGCTACTCCTCCCGGCGGAGTGAAAGCCGAGGTAGTTGAGGTAAAAAGTCTTGAAGAGCTGGAAATTCTCGGCAGGGATAAAATTCAGGGGAAGATCGTTTTTTATAACAGGCCGATGGATGCCAGACTCCTAAATACTTTCAGAGCCTACGGCGGGGCAGTAGATCAGCGTTCAAAAGGGGCGGCAGAAGCAGCAAAATACGGAGCTGTAGGGGTTATTGTGAGGTCGATGAATCTCCGGCTGGACGACAATCCCCATACAGGTTCCACGAATTATGGAGACCTGCCCGAAAAGGACAGGATTCCTGCCGCAGCTATAAGTACCAATGGGGCTGAATTTTTAAGCACAACCCTAAAACTCAATCCGAAAATTCTGTTTTACTTTAAGTTGAATTGCAAACAACTTGAAGATGTGCAGTCTTATAATGTGATAGGTGAGATCAAAGGCAGTACAAGGCCCGAAGAGGTCATGGTTGTTGGAGGTCATCTCGATTCCTGGGACCTGGGAGACGGGGCTCATGACGACGGTGCCGGATGCGTGCAAAGTATGGAAGTGCTTCGCCTGCTAAAATTGAGCGGGTATAAACCAAAGCGGACCATCAGGGTAGTCTTGTTTATGAATGAGGAAAACGGACTTCGGGGTGGAAGGAAATATGCTTCCGAAGCCGACATAAAAGGAGAAAAGCATGTATTCGCCCTCGAAAGTGATGCCGGAGGTTTTACCCCCAGAGGATTTTCCTTTGACAGTTCTGAATCCGATTTTAATACCGTCCTCAGTTGGAAGCAATTGTTTGAGCCATACCTTTCTGCTGAATTTACCCAGGGAGGAGGAGGCGCTGATATCGGACCATTGAAAAAGCCGGGAATCGTTCTGGCCGGATTGCGGCCGGATTCACAACGGTATTTCGCCCATCATCATGCTCAGAATGACACTTTTGAACACGTCAACAGACGTGAACTCGAATTAGGTGCGGCTGCGATGACCAGTCTGATTTACCTGGCCGATAAATACGGATTGGGAACGGCCCAATAACCGTCAATTTTCAAATTATATCAGATGCATTTGAAAGCCGGATGTTCCGGGCATTAATTCATATCTTTGCGCCTTTAAAAACTTTACGTTATGCAAGACGGAATATACGCCAAATTCAACACCACTAAAGGAGAAATCCTGATAAAGTTAACTCATGATAAAACGCCTGGAACGGTTGGTAATTTTGTAGCCCTCGCTGAAGGGAATCTTGAAAATTCAATAAAACCACAGGGTACGCCATATTACGATGGTCTTACCTTCCATAGGGTAATTCCTGATTTTATGATACAGGGTGGCTGTCCATTAGGGACAGGGACAGGAGACCCAGGGTATAAGTTTGATGATGAGTTTCATCCGGAACTCAGACACGATGTACCGGGGGTCCTATCAATGGCCAATGCAGGGCCGGGGTCCAATGGGAGTCAGTTCTTTATCACCCACAATGCCACACCCTGGCTTGATAACAAGCATACGGTCTTTGGCCATGTTGCTCACGGACAGGAAGTCGTAGATGCGATAGAACAGGGAGATAAAATGGAATCTGTGGAGATCCTCAGGGTAGGTGAGAAGCAAAAAACCTGGAATGCAGTTGAAGCCTTCAGGACTTTTGAAGGTGCAAGGGAGAAAAGAATTGCCGAGGAAAAGAAGAAGGCTGAAGCCGAAATGCAAAAATTAGCTGCCGGGTTTGAGCAGACCAAAAGCGGACTCCGTTATAAACTCATACAGGAAGGATCAGGGAAAAAGGCATCAAAAGGACAGCAGGTTTCGGTGCATTATGAAGGATCGTTACCTACAGGACAGGTATTTGATTCCTCATACAAACGTAAAGAACCTATAACCTTTCAACTTGGGGTAGGGCAGGTTATCCCCGGATGGGATGAAGGAATAGCATTGTTAAAGGTAGGAGACAAAGCCCGATTTGTTATTCCGTCGCATCTGGCATACGGAAGTGCAGGGGCAGGAGGGGTTATTCCGCCTAACGCCACCCTAATTTTTGAGGTGGAATTGATGGAGGCTAAATAAGGATTAGAATCCCCGAAATAAGTACTTGAAACCCTTAATGCCGCTTGGTGATCTGAATAGAAAATAGCAATAAAAGCATATTCAGAACAACAAGGAAGGCCATTATACCAAGAAATAGAGACATAGCTTTTCTTACATAACAGCTATCTCCTTAGTTTACCCTACCTCGATCTAGGGCTTTTTACGATTTACTTTTTCCGGTAGTACTCATGAACAACAATACGAGGTTGATCGCAATCAACACTAGAAGGATCCAAAAGAAGGAATACATGGGTGTTGGTTATTAATTTGGTTAAGGGGTGTATACTTTAGACGCAGGAAAGGGAAGAATGTTGTGTGCCTTACCACTGAAGTTAATAACAACTTATGAACAATTTTAAAAATGGCATAAAAAAACCCCGACCTAAAGGCCGGGGTTATGTCAAAAAATTGGAATCTTACCTAGTCTAATACTTTCACATTAACGGCGTTCAATCCTTTTTTTCCTTGTTGTAGTTCAAATTCTACAACGTCACCTTCGCGTACTTCGTCAATT
>JABDQK010000069.1 GCA_013042255.1 Flavobacteriaceae bacterium
CCTGTTCTAAACGAACCATCAGGAATTTTGTGATCCTGGGCCTTAATCGATATTCTAAATCGATACATTGACGCTTTAAGTTGACGTCCATATCGTTGGAAAGTATCCAATTAAATTTCACTTTAGAATCCGATTAGTTAATCTATGAAATATATTAAATTTCTTGTACAATCAGGGTATATTAAATCAACTTTTCGATATTTTTAGAAAGACATCGGCAAAAGACAATTAATCGAAGAATAAGTATTAGAATTCTACGAATTAAATAATGAATACCCTGCCATCTCAGAGGGACAAATTATTATTAGTTTTTGTCCAACACCGACCTAAATGATGCTATTATGAGATTACAAACCCTAATTTTTTATGTACACCTTCTCTTTTTTGCGACCGTCTGGTCACAGAATCATAATCACTTAGGTGGAAAGGCACTTTCGTATCCTGACATACCGGGATTTATAACCCTGAAGAGTGATCTCCATCAGCACACCGTCTTTTCAGATGGTGAGGTTTGGCCTTCCATCAGGGTAATGGAGGCCCTGAGAGAGAACCTGGATGTTATCTCACTTACGGAACACCTGGAGTACCAACCGCACAAGGAAGATATTCCGCATCCAGACCGAAATAGAACTTATCAACTTGCTCTGGAAGAAGCCAAAGACCATGAATTGTTGATCGTCAATGGATCCGAAATAACAAGGGAAGCCCCAATTGGTCACAGCAATGCTATCTTTATAAATGATGCTAATCTTTTGTTAGATACTAATCCCAGAGCACCTTTTGCAGAAGCCAATAAACAGGGGGCATTTGTATTCTGGAACCACCCTGCCTGGTACCGGCAGAGTCCGACAGGAAATCCCGTCCTGAGTGAATTTCAACTCGAGCTAATCAAAAGGGGGGAATTACACGGAATTGAAGTGATCAATGAATACGATTTTGCAGAAGAATCCCTTGCATTGGCTTTGGAGCACGACCTTACGATCATGGGAACCAGTGATATCCATGGATTAATCGACTGGCAGTATCTCGAAAAGGGGTACCACCGTCCTATCACACTTGTTTTTGCAAAGGAGAAAAATCTTGAAAGTTTAAGAACTGCTTTGTTTGAAGGCAGAACCGTGGCCGTGTATAATTCACTAATGGTGGGGACTTCGGAATTCCTGGTCCCTTTAATTCAAAAATGCATTCAGGTCAAAAGAGCAGAATATATAGAGAACACTCAAATTCTCGAGATCGAGCTCGAAAATATATCAAGTAGTGATCTGTTATTTGAAAATCGAATGGAATATACTTTTTACAGCAGCGCAGCGGTATTTGAAATTGCGGCAGGAGAAACAAGGATACTCAAGGTTAAAACTTTGGAACAACAAACACAGATTAGTTTGAAACTAAAGGCTCTTAAGGCATATACAGCCCCTAAAACAAATCCTGAAATAAGCTGGGTTATTCAACTAAACTAAGAACTATTCTTTCCCGTCTACATAATCCTGTAAATATGCATAATTAGGGGTTAACTTCCCGTTGTGAGTCATTCTGGCCCTGTCTAGGATGCCTCTATTATCAGCATTAAAAAAAGCCGGAATCACGTGATCAACAAAGGTATCGCCAAAGCCTTCGCTGGCATCTCTTGGCAATTCTGCAGGGAGATTATCTACCGCCATTACGGCAATAGTCCCTTCTTGGGTATAGGAAGTTTCAGCCTCTTTCTCAGGATCATAGCCGTAAATTGGATCGGCAATTGTGGATGCACGAAGTGTAGTGGCGACCGGTCCGTCAATATCGCAACTGATATCAGCGACCACCTGAATCTTAAATTCTTTCTGTTTTACGTCTGATCTGGTAAATAGGAAGGGGGCTCCATCGCCGTAAAAATGTCCTGCAATATAGATATCAGATACACTGGCGAAACGCATAAAATCTGATTCGTATTCCTCAGGGTGATCAAAGAAGTCCTGCATGGGTAAATCTTGCCCATCTTTCCTGCGATTATAGTCTAACACATCGATTTGACAATACACCGGTTCCTGAAATGACATATGAAGGTAATCTTCTACAGAAACCTCTTTGAGCTGCATTCCATCGAGAATTTCTTTTGCTCCGTTCCCTACTCTGCCTTTTCCCGTCAGGAGAATTTTTATAGGGGGCAAAGAAACTGTTCTCAATGTCCTGATCAATTCCTGTTGGTCTTTCAGTGCTTCGGCCTTTGGGATCTCAAAAGATTTGCCTTTTAAACCATATGCCCGAATCCCGTTATAGGCTCCTACAATACCCGCATAGCGACCAAAAGCAACAAGCCTTATGCCTTTCTCATTGGTAATCACCTCATGGTCGTACAACTCGATATTCTTTTGTAGAACGGCCTGCAACAATTTGCGGTTATAGGGCTGTTTCTTAATTGTATGAGAGAAAAAGAAATACTTTTTACCAGGGATCAAAGCTTCAATAGGGACTTCTTTTACGCCTATTAGTACATCACAGTTTTCCATGGCAGGGGTTACCAAAATACCTGCGGCCCGGTACTCTTCATCGTCAAATACACGGATGGGAGAGGGTTCTACACTTATTTTCGCCTCTGGAAAGGATTTCAGGACTTTTTGACAGGCTGAAGGGGATAGCACCACCCTCCGGTCTGGTGGGTTTTTACGCTCTCTGATGATTCCGAAATGTGTCATTGGGTTTTGGTATAGAATTTGCTCAAAATTACGCGGATTTAAGGCGGTGCACAAACTTTTTGGTATCTTCGCAATCCTTTTTACAAAAGTAAGTTCTTTAACATATTGGGGCCGACTGGTTTTGACAGCGAGACCAATGGCATTGTAAGCATGTCGAGCGCTGGGATACAGCTCGTTAATCTCATATTTCACACTTTTTAAATGGCGAATCTAATTACGCTCTTGCCGCTTAAT
>JABDQK010000070.1 GCA_013042255.1 Flavobacteriaceae bacterium
AGGATGATCTCCTCAAAGGTTCCCAGATTTTGCAGATAGTTGAGGCGGGCACCCCCAAGAAATTCAAATTTTTGATCTGCCGACTTAAATTGCAATTCACTAAAGAGGGCATGTGACCTGATAACTCCCTTTACATTACTCATAAATGGAGGCTGACTAACATCGGTAAAGTTGGTGATTCCTACTTCGGTGAACTGGTATCCGTTCCTTGTGAGAAGCTCATCGGTAAGCTCGTAATCCGATAGGGCTTTCAAAGAGGATTCAAGAACCCTGTTGTTCTGGAAGAGGGTTTGCTGGCCATTGCCTTCTATATTCTGAGCATCAAGGTTATATCGCGTGTAATAGGCATTGATTTGTGTGGAAAATCGATCAGACCACTCGCTGGAGAGTCGACCGCCAAAAGAAAAATTGGTCTGGTCCAGCAGGCTTTGATTTGTCCGGTTTGTAGCCTGATTGGTTTCCAGGTAGTCCAGATTGTTATTGATCTGTATGGCACTGATCCTCAATTTATGGTAGGCATTGATATCGTACAAAACCTTTGCCGTAAAATCATAGAAGTAAAAGTTCTCCTCCCGGTCGATCTGCTCATCAGTACCGTTGTTCCCTTTCACTTCAGTATCCTGGAATGCCCGTTCAAAGAATTGGTTGTAGGTGGGAGTATTCAGAAAGTCGGTTACCGACCTTCTGGCTGAAAATTGAACGGCAAGGCGGTTCGATAAAGGAATGTGCCCGTACATATCGCCGCTGATGAGATTAAAACCTCCACCTCCGAAAATACCGTCCTGCACCTCGTCTTTGGTTTCCATGCTGATAATACCGCTGACGCCGTCTCCGTACTGTGGACTGGTACCGTTTTTAATAATCGTTACCTGATCTGTCAGATAGGGGTTGAAAGCAG
The DNA here is from genome assembly GCA_013042255.1 of Flavobacteriaceae bacterium. Taxonomy (GTDB): domain Bacteria; phylum Bacteroidota; class Bacteroidia; order Flavobacteriales; family Flavobacteriaceae; genus Muriicola. Next base: position 899 of record JABDQK010000070.1, read on the forward strand.
AAATAAGACCGAAAAAGTGACCCGACTGATACATCTTTATTCCGTCCCATAAAATGAGATTCTGGTCATTGGTTCCACCCCTGATATTGATGTCTGATACCGTTTCATCAATACTCTTTATCCCGGGCAAAGCCTGAATTGTTTGCAGGATATCGGGTTCGGATAAGCCGGGGAGTATACCGAAATCTTCTATGTTCATTAAGATACTCCCGTCTTTTTCACGGGAAATACCTGTGGTTAGAAACTGATAGACGACCACTTCTTCGAGTTCCTGATAATTAAGGGCCAGTAATAATACAGGGCAATCAGAATTATTGATAAGTTCTGAAGCACTTATGTATCGTGGTTTAAAGCCAAGAAAACGGATTCTAAGATGAGCTTCCCGGGGAATATTTGTGAGGGTGAACTTTCCTTCCATATCTGTAAGGACCGCCATGGGACTGCCCAGCACTTCAACGCTTGCCCCGGGGATAGTGTTTTGGCCATAATTATCATATACAAAGCCACATATGTCTAAGGTAGTACTGGGGGTGATCGAAAAATACCGATCAGACAATTTACTAAAGCGAAGTTGAGTTTCTTTTTCAAGGGTGCGTAAAATTGCCGAAAGTTCTGCTTCTTCAACCGGCAGTACTTTTAGATCCTTGAGGTCCTCATCGACAAAAGAAAACTTCACATTGTACTGTGTCTCTAACTTCTGAAGATAGGAGATAAGGCTTAGCTCGCCGGTATCCTGATCTTGCGCATTCGCAAGGATACCAAAAAGCAAGAAGATGCAAAAGAGGAATCTTTTAAGGCGCGGTATCTGCATAAAAGAGCACTTTATTCCCCTCTAAAGTAAATTTAATTTGAGAAGGAGTACTTATACTCTGTAACGCCAAATTTATGTTTGTGTTGCTGAATGTACCCGTAAAAAGTTCATTGAGATCAACGTTATTGGTTTCAACCTCAACATTGTACTGTCGTTCAAATTCCTGAAGAACATAGGAGAAAGGAATACTTTTAAAAGTACTTTCATTATTAACCCATGAAGGTTCAGTTGTAGTAGGTGCCTGAACATCTGTAATTTTCCCTGCAATAACCATAAATGAGGTTCCGGCAGCTAACTTTCTCTCTTCGTTCTGAAAGTTCACACTTACGAGGCCTTCATAACAAGTTACTTCAAAAAAGTCGCCCCTGCTTTCCACATTAAATTGAGTACCCAGCACACTAACAGTACCCATAGGGGTATTTACAGTGAATTTCTCTCCTTTGGCAACTTTGAAGAAAGCTTCTCCATCCAGGGATAACTTACGTTCTTTTTCCCATTTGCTTTCACTGAAAGAAAGTTCCGATCCGGCATTTAGGATTACTTCCGATGCATCCGGCAATACAATTTCTGTACGCTGGGCATATTCAGTGGTATAGGATTCATCCAAAGTGGAAATATAAAAGACAGTTGCTGCAATTAGCACAGTTACAGCGGCAGCAATACGCATTATATACCGGGCAGGGTGTAATTTTACAACCTTAGGCTCACGAACTCCCTGCTTCTTCTTAATGTTAGCCAGGGCACGATCCATATCAAAAGAAGGCGAAGTTAAGGTACTGCTTGCCTCTACAATCTTTTGATAGGAAGCGTATTCCTCCGATTGCTTGAAGACAGCGAGTTCCTCCTCGCTTAATTCGTTATTTAGCCATTTGGCCAGGTAATTTTCTTGCATGATTTCTGCACTTTACTCCTATATAACACTCCAACCTTAAAAAACCCTACCGTTGATCGATGTTTTTTTATTAGTTCCTTCCGGAAGCCCTGAAAATATTGGCATTAGGCTATATGCCATCTATTTGTTCCCTGAGGGTTTTCAGGGCCAGGTGCATCCGTTTTTCAATGGCCTTTACGCTAACCCCTTCCATTTCCGCTATTTCAGCGTATTTTTTTCCGTCAATCCTGTTAAGGAGAAATACGGTACGCTGGTTTTCCGGGAGACTGTCCAGGGCCCGGTCTAGCTTCTCCTTGAATTCCTTTTCTTCCAACAGAAACTCAGGAGATTCCTGGTTTCGATCCTTAGTTGCTTTTTCAGCGTACTTTAATCTGACCTTCTCCGCTTTTAAAACATTGAGGTAAAGGTTATTGGCTACCTTATAAACAAAAGCCTTGGCTTTATCCGGTGCCACCTTGGCGCAGTTTTCCCACAGTTTTACAAAAGCCTCTTGCACAGCATCATAGGCCTTCTCTTCATTGCCGTATTTATAATATATGTAATTAAAAATCGTTTTAGAATTGGATTTGAAGATTGTATTGAAAACCTGCTCTTCGCAAACATTATCCATATAGTGCCCCTCTTATTTGATAGATGTAAGCCAAAGATATTTTAAAAAAAATTAAAAACAGGGTAGGGTATTTTCTTAAAGAGGTGTTATAAGTCTGTACGAACAACAAAAAATCCAAATCGTTATGAAAAATGTTTTTAAGTATTCAGTGTTTTCATTGCTTTTTATGGCAACACTGATGGTAACTTCCTGTCAGGAAGAGTTTGAAGAACTACCGCAGCCGGACGAGCAACAAACCATTATGGCTAGCTCATCAACGGCTCTTTTAATTGAAAAAACAACTTCCAATGACGGTTCCTATGACAATATCGTTGATGGAGCCAGCTGTTTTGCCCTAAATTTCCCATATACCGTTGAGGTAAATGGAATTGAAATTACCATCGATTCAAGGGAAGACCTTCATGTTATTGAAGAGATCTTCGACGCTATTGAAGATGATGTGGATGTGTTGGAAATAATTTTTCCTATTACCATTACTTTCAGCGACTTCTCAGAGGAAGTAATCAATAATAAGGAAGAACTACGAGCCCTTGCCGAAGGATGTATAGAAGGTGGGGATGACGATGATATTGAATGTATCGACTTCGTTTACCCTATTACCCTGTATACTTTCGATATCAATGAACAGCAAACCGGCAGCGTTACTGTAAACAGCGATAGGGAACTGAGATTATTTTTCAAAGGTCTGGATGACGACGACCTAATCAGTATTGATTTCCCGGTAACCCTGGAATTGTATGACGGAACTCTGGTTACCGTAAGAACTAATGCCGAATTAGCCGCCGCTATAGAAAATGCTAAGGAAGCCTGCGATGAAGATGATGATAATGATTATAACGATGACGATTTTACCCTTGAAAGATTTAATAATCTAATAACAGAATGTCCATGGTTAGTCAATGAAGTACAGCGCGATGCTATTAATCAGACCGATCAGTACTTCGAGTATCTGATGAACTTCACTGAAGACGGAGCTGTAACTGTAAAAGATCGATTAGGAAATGTTCTTAACGGAACCTGGAGTACCCGAATTACAGATCACGGAGTATTGGTGAATCTCGAATTTGATGTGCTAGTCGACTTTAACCTGGAGTGGTTTGTATATGAAATAGAACCAGGAAAGATCAAATTGTATGCAGAAGGTGGAAACAGGATAATTCTGAGATCGGTATGCGATGTTTACAACGAAGATCCCAATACCTTACGTGAGATATTACGGGAATGTGCCTGGGTGATCAAAAAAGTGAAGAATAATGGAGTTGAGATTGATCGTCTGCTTGGATATGAATTTAAATTCATGGCTGAAGGTGTAACCCTGAGCAACGGAGTAAATACTTCTACTGGTTCATGGGAAATCACCACCAATGCACAGGGGCGACTCGTAATGGCCCTTACATTTGGCGAGGATCCAAATGATCCTGACAGGTTAGATCCTAATACGAATGAGATTTATTTTGAATGGTTGTTAAGTGACCTGAGAAATGATCGATTGAAATTCGATATAGAGGGAACTGCCTATGAATTGATCCTTCAGAGAGTATGTGAAGATGCTCCTAACACCCCCGATGGTGATGTCCTTGAGATCAGGAATGTGATGATGGGTGGAGAATGGATAGTTGCCCAATATAAAGAAGGAGAAATGGATGAAACTCAGAACTATATGCCCTTTACCTTTGGATTTGGTGCAGAGCATGTGATGAGTATCACTACCGGACAGACCGGGGTAACCCAGGCCGGAGTTTGGAGAGTACTTCGTAACAGCGAAGGCAAACTCAAAGTATATTTGAATGCCGGAGTGGAAGGTGATCTCGCTGAACTGACAGATGATTGGGATTTTGATGATATGACAAAAGATGAAATAACCATGGAGTACAACAGAATAGTGCTGAAGAGTTATAATGACACTAATGCAAGCTATGATGTATTAGTCTTTGAAAAGCTATAGTACACCTTATTTGTCCCCAATTTTTGATAAAAGGGCCGCTTCAAACCGAAGTGGCCCTTTTTCTTTTTAGATTTCCTCCACCAGACTTCCCTGATCCCGATCCAATTGTTAAATTTGCATTCC
>JABDQK010000071.1 GCA_013042255.1 Flavobacteriaceae bacterium
CTCCGGAAACCTGATATACCGCCAGGGGAACTTCAACAGCCTCCCGTAGATCGCGAACAATATCAAGATAACACAGCCCGGGTTTTACCATAATGATATCGGCACCCTCATCAATGTCCATTTCAGCTTCTTTAATGGCCTCCAGGCGGTTTCCCGGATCCATCTGATAGGTTTGTTTGTCCGGGGGGGCGTCTTCAGTGGAAACAGGAGCCGACTCCAGGGCATCGCGAAAGGGACCATAAAAACCGCTGGCGTATTTCGCAGCATAACTCATAATCCCCGTATTGGTGAGTTCCTCATCCTCCAATGCCTCCCTTATGATCCTGATCCTGCCGTCCATCATATCACTAGGAGCCACAAAATCGGCACCAGCCAAAGCATGAGAGATGCTCATTTCAGCTAGTACTTCGTTGGTAGCATCATTGAGTATCTGTCCTTTGGCAACAATGCCATCATGGCCAAAGGATGAATAAGGATCGAGGGCAACATCGGTCATTACCAGCATATCAGGACAGGCACTTTTTACAGTTTTGATGGCACGCTGCATGAGGCCATGGGTATTTAGGGCTTCTGCCCCCGTATTATCTTTGAGATTTTCAGGGATCTTAACAAAAAGTAACACAGAACAAAGTCCCATTTTCCACAATTCCTTTACTTCCTTTTCGAGATTGTCAAGGCTTAGTCTGTAATACGAAGGCATAGAAGGAATCTCCTCTTTTACTCCATTACCTTCAACCACAAAGAGGGGTACTAAAAAATCTTCTGGGTGCAGGGAGGTTTCCCTTACCATCTTCCTGATGGATGGGTTGCTTCGTAAAATTCTGTTTCTTCGGAGTGGGTACATATCAAAAGGGAATTTCTATTTAAAGGTAATGGAATTGAACGTAATCTAAAGCAAAATTTCTCCTGTGAGATAGGGTACAGCTTTCCCTTTAATCAGCACCCGATCCCCCCGGAGCGAACAACTGAGGGCACCACCTCTTTGTGATAGCTGTCTGGCAATCATATCCTTCTTTCCCAATTGTTCAGCCCAATATGGGGTAAGGCTGGTGTGGGCAGATCCCGTCACCGGATCTTCAGGGATTCCGCAACGCGGCGCGAAGAACCTCGATACGAAATCAACTTCCATGCCCGGAGCAGTGACAATTATACCTCTCGCATCCACTTTGTCAAGCAGGAAAAAATTAGGATCCATGGACTTGATTTCCTGTTCGCTGTTATAGATTAATACATAATCAGTTTTTCCTTTGAACATGGTCCTAGGGGACATTCCCAAAGCATCGGTAATTTCCTTTCTTATGGAGACTTCTTCCAGCACATCTGCCGGAAAATCGAGAGTAAGTTCTCCCGAAGTTTGTTTTGAAACAGTCAGGGGCCCGCTTCGTTCAGAATGGAACTTAATGACGTCAGTGGTGTGATTGTAATAGTTAAAAAGCACATAAGCCGAAGCCAGGGTGGCGTGGCCACATAAATCGACTTCCAGTTCGGGGGTGAACCAGCGAATCTGATAATGATTTTCCTTCTTAACAACAAATGCGGTTTCTGCCAGATTATTTTCCATCGCTATATTCTGCATAAGCTCCTCTTCAAGCCAGGCTTCCAGAATACATACAGCTGCAGGATTGCCGGTGAATAATTCCTCTGCAAAGGCATCAATCTGGTATATTTTCAACTTTTTCATATCGGTGTTTGAATTAGTTTTCGATCCAGTTCCGGGGCGACTTTAAGACGTCTAACAACTTTGATTCCTCACTTCCCAGCTCCGGGTTATGGTCATACCTCCACTGTACTTTAGGAGGGAGACTCATTAAAATACTTTCAATACGGCCGTTGGTCTTCAAACCAAACAAGGTGCCTTTATCATGTACAAGATTAAATTCCACGTATCGCCCCCGCCTGATTTCCTGCCAGTCGCGTTGTTTCTCAAAATAGGGCAATTCTTTTCTTCGTTCCAAAATAGGGACATAGGAAAGCAGAAATGAATCCCCTACTTCGGTGACAAAATTATACCATTGTTCAAGGGAGAATTCCTCCGTAGGCTTACAGTAATCAAAGAAGAGACCGCCCACTCCCCGGGCTTCATTGCGATGGGCATTCCAAAAATAGAAATCACATTTTTCCTTATACTCAGTATAGAATTTGGGATGATGCTGGTCACAGGCCGCTTTGCAAACCGTATGAAAATGCCGGGCATCTTCTTCAAAAAGATAATAAGGGGTTAGATCCTGCCCTCCACCAAACCATTGATCAACCACCTTCCCGTTCTGGTCGTAAAGTTCAAAATAACGCCAATTGGCATGAACTGTAGGAATCATAGGATTTTCCGGATGAAGCACCAGGCTGAGGCCGCATGCGAAAAAATCGGCTTGTTCAACTTTAAAATAAGCTTTCATGCTATCGGGGAGTTCCCCGTGAACAGCTGAAATATTAACGCCTCCTTTTTCAAATACATTGCCATTTTGAATAACCCGAGTTCTTCCTCCACCCCCTTCAGGTCGCTCCCAAAGATCTTCCTTAAAAGTGGCAGAACCATCTATTGCTTCCAGCTTGTCGCATATAGTATTTTGAAGTGCTTGAATATATGCGTAAAATTTATCTTTCATGATTTCGGGTCTATTAGATGTACGAGCTGAGATAAAGGTGACTGCTTAAT
>JABDQK010000072.1 GCA_013042255.1 Flavobacteriaceae bacterium
GGAAGATAGAGCGCGAAAGTTTCTGGAATGGAATCGTTGATACGGATAGAATCCCGGACAACCCCTTTTCTGATAGCAATTTCCTGTCCTTGCAATGCGGAAATGCAAGTTCCCACCATCACTAGAAAGACTAAAATCTTAAATTTCATAGCAATCTATTCCTCAAAAATCCGGCCAAAATTATATACTGAGGCCGCCAATCTTCACATCATATGTCAAATTTCAGGAAAATGACGAAAATAAGAGATGAAGAACTACTTCAGATTCTAAATTACGGAATAATTCTTATCCTTTTCGCTTTTTTATCGGACCATCTGCAACCACATCAGACAGGATAATGTGCGTACGTGTTTCCCCATATAAAATAAGCCGGTCGATAAATTGTTCAAGGTGAAACTGATCCCGCAGAACCACTTCCATTATAATATTTTCATTTCCGGTGATTCTATAACAATTAACTACCTCATCAAGGGTTGTTACCATTTCAAGGAAAGGTTTTAACTTCCCCATAAATGCCTTTAAAGTGATAATAGCTTTTAACTGGTAACCGGCCATGGCATGGGAAACCCTGGCATAATACCCTTCGATAATTCCGAGGTCCTCCATTTTTTTAACACGCTCCGCCACTGCAGGGGGAGTAAGTCCTACCTTCCTTCCAATGCTGGCAAAGGATTCACGGGAATTTGCCTGTAATTGTTGCAATATTCCCCAGTTGAGATGATCTATCTGTGATTTCAATTTTTTTAACGTTGAAAATTTAACTTTATAAAGCAAATATACTATATCTCTTTATAAAGCAAAGCCATTTTAGGTAAATAGCATGTAATTTTAAGTTTCTAAAGCCTTGAAAAAGAATGATGTCCCAAAATCATCTAGGATCGCTCCCGATCTATAAAAAAGCAATTGAATTAAGCACCCTTAGCAGGGAGCTGGGATCTTTTGTGAGTTATAATAAAAACATGTTGAGTTTATATCAATCTGATAGTCTGAGAGATCACATTGCAGATTCATTGATCACGGATGCAACTTTAATACCTCAACAGATCGCTAGGGCTGAAACTTCCAACTCGGTTGAGGACAGAATGAAAAGCGCAACTTTTATCGGAATTATGCTCCGAAATATCAATTCGTATTGCAATGGCCTCGAGCAGGACGGTGTTAGGGAGAAGGAATACCTGAATCTGTTAAGAAGGGAGATCCGGATTTTCCGAAGGTCATTTAAGATCTGGCGAAAGTCGATCGCCAAGTATGGCCATAAAAAAGAAACCTGGCACTTTCGGGAATATCTTGGGTAACACTTGCCCTTACTTCTTACTTCTGCGAATTCCTTTTATAAAGTACTGTTACATATTACGGCGGTATTGCCCGCCAACTTCAAAAAGGGCATGGGTAATCTGTCCGAGGGAACAGTATTTGGTTACTTCAATGAGTTTTTCAAAAATGTTTTCATTGTGAACAGCCACTTCCTGTAATTCCTTTAAGCCTTGCTCAGCCCTCGACTTATTTCTTTCTTTCAGGCCTTCAAGAGACTTTAACTGTCTTTGTTTCTCTTCATCTGTAGCCCTTATAACCTCCTTGGGAAGAATGGTCGGCGAACCTTTTGAACTCAGGAAGGTATTCACACCAATGATTGGGTATTCCCCATTGTGTTTTAAGGTTTCGTAATGCAAACTCTCTTCCTGAATCTTAGATCGCTGATACATAGTCTCCATGGCTCCCAGGACTCCTCCCCTTTCTGTTATCCTGTCAAATTCGAGCAATACAGCCTCTTCTACCAGATCGGTGAGTTCTTCTATGATAAATGATCCCTGAATGGGATTTTCATTTTTTGCAAGACCCAGTTCCTTATTGATGATTAGTTGTATGGCCATCGCTCTTCTCACCGATTCCTCGGTGGGTGTTGTGATCGCTTCATCATATGCATTGGTGTGCAGGGAATTACAATTGTCATATATGGCATACAAGGCCTGCAGTGTGGTACGGATATCATTAAAATCTATTTCCTGAGCATGCAGACTGCGCCCTGAGGTCTGGATATGATATTTCAGCATCTGGGCCCTTGAATCGGCCCCGTATTTCTCTTTCATAGCCTTAGCCCATATCCGCCTGGCAACCCTGCCGATGACAGCGTATTCCGGATCGACACCATTGGAGAAAAAGAAGGACAAATTGGGGCCAAATTTATTTATGTCCATCCCTCTGCTCAGATAGTATTCCACGTAGGTAAACCCATTGGACAAAGTAAAAGCGAGTTGTGAAATAGGATTGGCTCCTGCCTCCGCAATATGATATCCGGAAATAGACACCGAATAAAAATTGCGGACCTTCTTCCTAATAAAATATTCCTGTACGTCGCCCATAAGCCTTAGGGCAAATTCCGTAGAAAAAATACAAGTATTCTGTGCCTGGTCTTCTTTCAGGATGTCTGCCTGAACGGTTCCCCGTACTTCCCTCAGCGTACGAGTTTTGATTTCTTCGTACACCTCTGCAGGCAATACCTGGTCACCTGTTACCCCAAGGAGTAGAAGGCCCAAACCATCATTCCCTTCAGGGAGATCGCCGGCATAGGCTGGTCGCCCATTTTTGTCGTTCTTAAATATGGAATCAATTTTCTTTTCCACTTCTTTTACCAGGCCATTCTCCCTGATATATTTTTCACAATTCTGATCTATGGCGGCATTCAGGAAAAATGCCAGTAGCATGGGCGCCGGGCCATTGATCGTCATACTTACTGATGTCATTGGGTTAGAAAGATCAAAACCCGAATAGAGTTTTTTGGCATCATCCAGGCAACAGATTGAGACCCCGGCATTACCTATTTTTCCATAAATATCAGGGCGCTCTCCCGGATCATTTCCATAAAGGGTGACAGAATCAAAGGCCGTTGAAAGTCGTTTCGCCTTCATATCGAGGCTCACATAATGAAACCTGCGATTGGTGCGTTCCGGACCGCCTTCTCCGGCAAACATCCGGGTTGGGTCTTCTTCGGTCCGTTTAAATGGATATAGCCCTGCTGTGTAGGGAAATTTTCCCGGTACGTTTTCCTGAAGGCTCCAGCGCAATAAGTCGCCCCAGGCTTCATATCTGGGTAGAACTACTTTTGGAATCTTCAAGTGGGATAGTGACTCTGAATAGGTATCTATCTCCAGTTCTTTATCCCTCACTTTAAATTTGTAGACCGGTTGTTTGTAACGTTCCACCTTGGATTTCCATTCCACCAGGGAAACCCAGTGATGCGGGTCGAGGTTTAACTTTTGGATATTGAATTCAGAAATCAGAAGGTCTAATAAAGTGAGTTTATCCTTTTTGACAGCTCCCTTCAAGGCCTCTTCATCAAGGCCCGATTCTAGTAAGTAGGGCCAGGTATCTCCATGGGCCGCTAATGTATCTTCAGGAAGCAGGGTGAGAATAGACTTGTACAACCCATAAAGTGACTGGGCGGTTTTGCTCTGTGCCAGGGCCTCTTGATCATAAGCACGATTGCTTTCTGAAATCTCAGATAAATAGCGTGTTCTGGCGGGTGGGATGATGTAGCGCTTTTCAGGTTCATCTCCTGATACTTCGAAGGTAGAATTTAATAAGGCACCGGCCTTTTCCTGTAAAGCGTGCATCACGGCTTTGTAGAGTGAATTCATCCCGGGGTCGTTAAACTGGGAAGCAATAGTTCCATAAACCGGGAGCGAATCGGGATCAGCATCCCACAAATTGTGGTTCCTGACGTATTGTTTTTTTACATCCCTGAGCGCATCCAGGGCGCCCCGCTTATCGAATTTATTGATCGCCACCAGATCCGCAAAATCGAGCATATCTATTTTTTCCAGTTGAGTGGCAGCTCCAAATTCTGGTGTCATCACATAGAGCGAAAGATCGCTATGTTCTACGATTTCGGTGTCTGACTGACCAATGCCGGAAGTTTCGAGAACTAGCAGATCGAACTGAGCGTGTTGAAGAATATCAAGGGCATCCCCTACGTATTTGGACAGGGCTAAATTAGACTGACGGGTGGCAAGGGATCTCATATAGACCCTATCGCTATTGATGGAGTTCATCCTTATCCGGTCTCCTAATAATGCTCCTCCTGTTTTCCTTTTAGAGGGGTCAACCGAAATAATCCCAATATGCTTTTCAGGGAAATCAAATAAAAACCTTCGTACCAGTTCATCCACAAGGCTCGATTTTCCAGACCCTCCTGTACCTGTGATCCCTAGCACTGGAACTTTCCTGCTCACTTTCCCAAGGGTGGTATAATGCTTTTCATATTCGTCCTGCCTGTTTTCGGCAAGGCTGATCAATCGTGCGAGCGTAGTGATATCTTTATTCCTCAGGGAAGCAGCTAAATCTTTACCCTTAGGCAACTCAAGTGGGGGTGTTGGGAAATCTGACTGTTCAACCAGATCGTTAATCATCCCCTGCAGGCCCATTTTACGGCCATCATCCGGAGAATAGATCCTGGTAATGCCGTAATTCATCAGCTCTTTTATCTCTTCAGGAAGAATGACTCCTCCTCCCCCGCCAAAGATTTTGATATGTCCTGCACCTCGTTCCTGAAGGAGATCGAACATGTACCTGAAATATTCGTTATGACCTCCCTGGTATGAAGTCATGGCAATAGCATTGGCATCTTCCTGAATGGCACAATCCACCACCTCAGAAACAGATCGGTCATGCCCCAGGTGGATTACCTCTACCCCGGTCGCCTGAATGATCCGCCTCATAATATTAATAGCGGCATCATGCCCGTCAAAAAGTGAGGCAGCCGTCACAATTCTGACCTTATTCTTAGGGATATAGGTTTTAATTTGCTCCATTTGTAATTATCAGTCCAATTAACGCATGCAATTTACGATAAATGCAAAAATTATTAGGTTCTATTTAGAATTTTATAATACTATGCCTTGCTTTTGAACGCCCATATGATTGTAGTATTTTTAACGGCTAAAACAGGAAGCCTTGAAAGCAACCTTTCTTATCCATTGTCCGGACCAGCCGGGAATTATTAGTACTGTAACTAGCTTTATTCAAAAAACCGGGGGCAATATCGTTTACCTCGACCAGCATGTTGACAAGGAGGCTGAGGTATTCTTTATGCGATTAGAAGGGGAATTCCTAACAAATCATGAAGCTGTTTCTAATATAGAAGAGGATTTCGAGAAGGAAATAGCGGTACCCTACGCAATGGAATGGAGTGTACATTATGGCGATGAAAAACCCAGAATGGCCCTTTTCGTCAGTAAATACAATCACTGTCTTTACGATTTGCTGATTCGATATTCTTCAGGGGAATTAGACGTAGAAATCCCATTTATTATCAGCAACCACGATGACCTCAGGTATATCGCTGATCAGTTTAAGATCCCGTTCCACCATATTCCGGTAACCAAGGAGCTAAAATCCAAGGCAGAAGAGGAACAGTTAAGATTGTTAAACCAACACAGCGTCGACTTTATCGTCCTTGCCAGATATATGCAGATTGTAACCTCGAGATTAATTGAGGAATACCCCAATAAAATAATCAATATCCATCATTCTTTCCTCCCTGCTTTCGCCGGTGCCAAACCATATCACGCAGCCTTTAACCGAGGCGTGAAGATCATTGGGGCTACCAGCCATTACGTAACGGAAGAGCTGGATGCCGGACCGATTATAGAACAGGACACCACCCGGGTCTCCCATGTCCACAAGGTTCGGGATTTTATTGAGAAAGGAAGGGATTTGGAAAAATTAGTTCTCTCCAGGGCAGTTCATCTGCACGTGAACAGAAAAACCATGGTCTACAATAACAAAACGGTCATATTTACCTAAGTCACTGAACGCAAACAGTATATCTCTCAAAGAAAAATTTAGTTCTTTCCTAAGTTTATTTTTCATAAATTACTCTTGTATTGCTTATAAAGAAATAGGTTTATATCCTGCCTGAATTCAGGATTTTTAAGCTCAAAAGCTCCAGGAATCGAATGACTAAAATTGCCGTAATCGGACCCATACCCAGAGACACCATTGTAACCCACCACAATGAAACAATCAGGAAATACGGTTGTGTGTCCCATCCGGTTATAGCCCTGGCCAAACTGTTTGGGGATGAGGGAACAGTATACCCTGTTTCTCATGTTCACGAGAAGGACTACAAGAATATCATCGACCTTTTTAAAGCCTATCCCAATATTGATACCAGTCATATCTCGAGCAAACACGACAGGGGAACCGTTATAGAGCTGAAGTTTATCGACCAGAATAATCGGCTTGAGCGACAGACTGCTTGTATGAAACCTATCGTACCAAAGGATATCAAATCAATGGACGAGATGGATGCCTATGTATTTGTTCCCATCACCGATTTTGAAATATCTCTGAGAACATTAAAATACATCAAGAAAAACAGAAAAGGTTTGGTTGTATTTGATGCTCACGGCCCCACAACTTCTATGGGCATGACAGGGGACCGATACCGGAAATTCTGGGTCGATATGGATCAATGGTTGAAGTATATCGATATTCTCAAAATGAACCTTGAAGAATCTCAGGCATGCTGGATGAAACACGAATATTCATCAGAGGAAATGACCAGTTACAATGAAGAAAGGACAGATCATCTGGATGAAATGGCCGCCCATGTTCTGAAGAAAGGGGTAAAATACTTCTATGTAACCCTGGATGCCAAAGGCTGTGTTTATTACTTTAAAAAAGGCAAGGACATTCAGAAGCAATTCGTCAAATCTATCTATATGGAAAATGTGGTAGATACTACGGGCTGTGGTGATTCCTTTGCAGGAGGGCTGGCGTATGGTTTTGCTGTTTACGGAGATCCTGAGCAGGCTGCTAAATTTGCCAATGCTCTGGGAGCCCTCAGGACACAGGGTAAAACCTTCGAAGTCTTTAAATCTAAAGTAGAAACTGAAGCGCTTATCTCTGAGCACTACGGAGCATAACTTTCTGTGGCTGCCATTTGCAAATGCTGCCTCTGACTGTCGACTTGCTCTTTATTCTACTCCCGTGTATTCTGAGTACTCAATTACCGCTGCAATAATCTTAAAAAAGTTCCGTTTAGTAAATAAGAATGTGGTAAGGTAACCTTCTGGTAATCTTTATTTAACCACAATAAGAAAGAGATAAAATATTTTTATACCCGTACTATTTGAGTTAGTATTTTTGAGTTAGTTAGTTTAAAAAACCGGTGTAGTGGCCGGTTTTTTTATTGACAATATCGAAGAATATTCCTCCTTCTCATTCTAATTTACTGTACAAGCCATCAAAAAGGACATTGACCGCAACCCCATTGCGCAATACTTCCCAAACCTGGCGTACCTTCCCATCCTCCAGCAAGGTCCATGTGATACGCTGTACCGTAATACTTTCGTCTTCATTGACAATCTCATCAGACATCAGGATCATTTGATTATCAATGCGTTTTCCGCTTAATTTCAAAATAGTTCCTGCCGTATCCAGCCAGAGTTGTTCCCATAAACCGGTAGCCGTATTATAGAAGTTATAACTCGTGCCTGTAAAGTTTCCATTCGCGCCTTTCCAGTTCTCTCTCAACACACAGTCACCCTGTATCTTCTCAATCACATTTTCGCCCGCAATGTTGCCATTGGGTAAAGTAACTTCCCATTTTCCAAGCCAAAAATCGAAAGCAGCGTGATCTTCGGTGCAACAGGCGCAGGGATTATTCTGTGCCCCAAGGGAGGAAACAAATAGCAAAACAACCGCAAGAATTTGTATGATTTTTTTCATTTCTAAAAAGATTGAAAGCAGAAGGTACAAAAAGAAGCCCAAATTTCTAATTTCTAACTTTTCAGTGGCCCTTTTGTGAAGAATTCGCTACCACAATGTTAATTATTAGATAAATAACATCATTTTTAGCTGAATACCACCTGATCCAAAAACTATTGTGCGACTTGCTACGTATCTTTGTATAAAAGAATTTGACTATGGAAAATCAGTATTGCAAGGTGGGATCAACCACCCATATAACCAGTGGCTCTCAAGCTTCTACAAGATTGGAAAGTTACTATCAGACATTTGTCAATATGGCGGCTGACACCCGATATTCCGGGACCCAGCTTGGGGACTTCTTTGAAAGAAAGGCCAGAATTCTGAAAAAGACAATGGAAGAACTAACTTAGGCTCCGGTTTGATTTTTTTTAATCTCCCCGGTCATCGCCTGCTGCAGTAAAGTAGCCTGTGCAGTAGCAGCTTCTGCAAAGTCCTTATCCCGCGAAGCGTATATTATTCCTCTTGAAGAATTGATCAGCAAACCGATATTTTCGGTAATTCCGTGTTTACAAACTTCCTCCAGACTTCCCCCCTGTGCACCAACACCGGGAACCAGCAAAAAGTTTTTTGGTACTATTCTTCGTACTTCCTTTAAAAACTCTGCTTTGGTCGCGCCAACAACAAACATGAGTTGATCCGGATTTTCATATGTCAGGGCTGTCTCCAGTACTTGCTTGTACAATTCTTTTCCATCGATTCGCTTTGTTTGAAAATCAAAAGCACCGGGGTTAGATGTCAGGGCTAGTAAGATGGTAAACTTATCCTTAAAGTTCAGGAAAGGTTCCACTGAGTCCCTACCCATATAAGGGGCTACTGTTACAGAATCAAATTTAAGGTCTTCAAAAAAAGCCTTTGCATACATTGTAGCTGTATTTCCGATATCGCCCCTCTTGGCATCGGCTATGGTGAATATTTCAGGATAATTAGCGTCGATATAATTGATCGTCTTTGACAGCGATTCCCAGCCTTTAATTCCGTTAGCTTCGTAAAAGGCTGTATTAGGCTTGTAAGCCACACATAAATGGTGGGTTGCGTCAACTATAGCCTTGTTAAAAGCAAATACGGGGTCTGGTTCCTCCATGAGATGGGGAGGTATCCTTTCTGGGTCTGTGTCGAGTCCGATACACAAGAATGAATTCTTCTTCCTGATCTGGAAAACTAGCTCGTCTGTACTCATTGTTTTTAGAAGATTTCTGAGGCCTCTTTTAACTTCTCGGTATTCTCCACCAGCATGAGTTCATCTATGATTTTCTGAATATCCCCGTTCATGATGTTTTGCAGATCGTAAAGGGTAAGTCCGATTCGGTGATCAGTAACCCTCCCTTGGGGATAATTATAGGTCCTGATTTTAGCAGAGCGATCCCCGCTACTTACCTGGGAATTCCTTTTTGCCGCATCTTCTTCCTGGCGTTTTTGTAATTCCATATCGTACAATCGGGATCTCAGTACTTTAAAGGCCTTATCCTTGTTCTTATGCTGTGATTTTTCATCCTGGCACTGGGCGACGATCCCTGTAGGTATATGTGTAAGCCTGACGGCCGAATACGTAGTATTTACAGATTGTCCCCCAGGTCCTGAAGAACAGAAAAAATCTATGCGCACATCTTTGGGATCTACCTGCACATCAAAGTCTTCGGCTTCGGGTAAGACCATTACGGTTGCAGCACTTGTATGTACCCTGCCCTGTGTTTCGGTCTGTGGCACGCGCTGTACCCTGTGAACCCCGGCTTCAAATTTTAAGGTTCCATATACGTCCTCTCCGGTGACCTCAAAATGTATTTCTTTATATCCCCCACTCGTTCCTTCACTAAGGTCGATGATATTGGTTCTCCAACCCTTTGACTCGCAATACTTGGCGTACATTCTGTAGAGGTCTCCAGCAAAAATGCTGGCTTCATCACCTCCGGTTCCCGCCCGTATTTCCATGACAACGTCTTTTGCATCTTCCGGGTCTTTTGGAATAAGCATTAACTTGATCTCTTCCTCCAACTCAGGTAAAGCTTCCTTGGCTTCCTCTAACTGCATTTTTGCCATTTCCACCATTTCCGGGTCTGCTCCCGCAGAAAGGATCTCTTCGGCTTCTTCCAGGTTGTTCTTGAGTTCGAGGTAGGTTTTTCTTTTTTCTACCAACAGTTTGAGGTCCTTGTATTCCTTGGTGAGTTGTACATAGCGTTTTTGATCTGAAATGACATCAGGCTGGATAATCAGGTCAGACACCTCATCAAATCGCTGTTTTATAATGTTTAATTTATCTATCATGGTCTTTCTCCCTTGCGAAGCGAATTTACAACATTTAAGGCCAATGCGGTAGAATAAATTAAAGCGTCAACAGCCCCGGCCTCTTTCACCCTGCAGTAGCCTGACAAGGAAAAGCCTGGTGTAAAAACAAGTTGCCTGAAGTGTAATGCCTATTCGAAGACCCTAAGGATATCGCCGTTTAGTTCGGTATTAAAAATCTTAAGGGGATTGTTGGTGATGGCGTTTAATGGTGCTCCTGTTTGTGAAAATCTCGAACCATGGGTAGAACAGGAAAAAATTCCCCCTTCATCTTCGATAAAACGAACCTGGTCTGTTTGCTGGTGACTGCAGATTTGGCTCGCAGCTATAAAGTTTCCCTCCAGGTTTTTTACAACCACCACATCGTTCTTCAAAATAAAGTCGCCATTGTTCTGAAGCATAGCTCCTTCACTGGAGGTAAGGTCTATCGTAAAATCTACTCCTGTCGGAACTGGAAGCCCGGGACCGTCTTCTTTGGAGCATCCCTGAACACAGGGAAAAGTTAAGGCAAAGGCCGCACCCGCCCCAAGGGTTTTTAAAAACGCTTTTCTTTCCATAATAGCTTTTTTTGTACTAAAATAACGCCCCTTTTGGGGGAAAAGTATAGGAAAGCAGCATCTTATCTTACTATTAGCATCCCCCGTTACTTTGGGAACAGACAATTAAATCATACTATCCGCATTTGGATGAGCCGCAATCCTTGCAAGTAAGGCATCCTTCCTGATACATCAGGTTAGATGAATTGCAATTACCGCAACGTTGGCCCTTGGTAGCAGTACCGTCGGGGATAAATCGTTTAAGAGCCCTTACCACCCCGTTTTTCCAGGTATTGATAGAAACACTGTCTAATTGCAGACTTTCAATAAGATGGACGACATTTTCAATCGGCATTCCATGACGCAAGGTTCCGGAAATCAACTTTGCATAATTCCAGAATTCAGGATCAAATTTGTGGGATAGCCCCTCTATTGTTGTTTTATACCCTCTTTTATTCTGGTATTGAAAATCGTATCGCGCATTATCGTCCTCATCTCTGTTTTTAATGATCAGCCCTTTGTTAACCCATCGAGGTAATAGGATGCCGTCCTCATCGTCCGAAAGGCCGGTAAAAATCTCGTAAGGTTGGTCATCAATTAAACCAATAAAAGCGATCCATTTTTCCTTGTTGTTCTGAAAGCGCACAACATCTGCTTCAAGTACCCTGGGACGTTTTACGGGGAAATCAGTCAGCGAAGTTTTCCCTTTTTCTTTCTTCTCTTCATTTGAAATAAGTACACCCGACCTGGAACCATCTCGATACACGGTAATACCTTTACAACCAGACTTCCAGGCTTCCATATACAAGGTATCTACCAATTCCTCGGAAGCATCATTGGGCAGATTGATGGTAACACTGATAGAATGATCTACCCATTTCTGAATCCTGCCTTGCAGATGCACCTTGTTAACCCAATTGACATCGTTTGAAGTAGCTTTGTAGTAAGGTGATTTCTTCATCATTTCTGCCAGCTCCTGTTCGCTGTACTTCTCACTGCTATTGTAGCCGTTCGCCAGCATCCACTGTTTAAACCGATGATGAAATACGGTGTACTCCTCCCAGGAGTCCCCTACTTCATCTACGAAATCTACCCTAACGCCTTTATCTCCGGGGTTAACCTTTCGTCGCCTTTTGTATATGGGCATAAAAACTGGTTCTATTCCCGAGGTTGTCTGAGTCATCAGGCTGGTTGACCCGGTTGGGGCAATAGTCAGTAAAGCTATATTCCTCCTCCCGTGCTCGAGCATATCGAAATAGAGCTTTTCATCCGCGTTTTTTATTCGCTGAATAAAAGGATTTTCCTTCTCCCTTTCGGAATCCCATATAGGGAAAGCCCCACGTTCTTTGGCTGTCTGAACCGATCCACGATAAGCTTCAAGGGCAATTGTCTTGTGCACTTTTTCAGAAAACGAATTAGCTTTTTCACTTCCATATCGCATTCCAAGGGCAGCCAGCATATCGCCTTCTGCCGTAATACCGATACCGGTTCGTCTACCTTCGATCGCTTTTTTTCTGATTTTGATCCACAGATCCCGCTCCACCGTTTTGATGGAATCCAATTCGGGATCGCTTTCTATCTTCTCTAGAATTTTATCGATCTTCTCCAGTTCCAGGTCAATGATATCATCCATGATTCGCTGTGCGGCTGTGACATGACCTTTGAAGAGGTCAAAATTAAAAGTAGCCTTATCAGTAAATGGATGCTGTACATATGAAAATAGATTAATAGCTAATAAACGACAGGAATCATAGGGGCAAAGAGGAATTTCACCACATGGGTTGGTAGAGATCGTTGTAAATCCCAGATCAGCATAACAATCAGGAATTGATTCGCGAAGAATCGTATCCCAAAATAAAATTCCCGGTTCGGCTGATCGCCAGGCATTGTGTACTATTTTTTTCCAAAGGTTCCTGGCCTTGATTTCCTTTTGCACCTTAGCTTCCTTGTCAAAGATGGGATATCTCTGAACGTATTCCCTGTCTTGATCTACAGCCATCATGAATTCGTCGTCAATCCTCACGGAAACGTTCGCTCCGGTAACTTTCCCCATTTCCATCTTGGCATCTATAAATTCTTCAGCATCTGGATGGTTAATTGAAACTGAAAGCATAAGTGCACCCCGTCTTCCATCCTGAGCCACCTCCCGTGTAGAATTTGAATAACGTTCCATAAAAGGCACTAATCCGGTGGAGGTCAGGGCTGAGTTCTTTACAGGAGATCCTTTTGGCCTGATATGAGAAAGGTCGTGACCCACTCCCCCACGTCGCTTCATGAGTTGTACCTGTTCTTCATCAATCTTAAAAATGCCACCATAGGAATCAGACTGTCCTTCGTTCCCAATAACAAAACAATTAGAAAGCGATGCGATTTGAAAACGGTTACCAATCCCTGCCATCGGGCTCCCCTGAGGTACGATGTATCTGAAATCTTTTATAAGGTCAAATACCTCTTCCTCACTTAAGGGGTTAGGATATTTTGCTTCAATCCGGGCGATTTCACGCGCAATTCTTGCGTGCATATCATTCGGATTCTTCTCATAGATATTCCCTTGAGAATCCTTAAGGGCATATTTGTTGATCCAGACCGTTGCGGCCAGTTCATCCCCATTAAAATAGTCGAGTGATGATTCTAAAGCTTCTTTTTGAGTATAAGTTTGGGTACGGCTTGGAGCTAGTTTTAGGCTCATAAAATTTAAAATTTTTAGGTAGGTGGGTAAATAATACGAGTATAAAATTAGGTATAAAGCAGTAAAACAAAAGATTTCCAATGAGAAATCCACAATCTACTGTTTTCACTTAAATTTCTGTAATACAGTAACTTACGTTTTTATCAACAGCAAACGGTTTATAAGTATTCTAAAGTAAAGGGTTCTTAATGGTAAGTAAAGGAACCGTGTGCAGAGTGTATGCTCAGCTGTTTATGTTCTGAGGCCTCAACCCTCCCAATGATCCGCGCATCAATCCCAAAGCTTTCCGAAATAGCGATTAACTCTGCTGCCATTTCCTTATCAACGTAGAGTTCCATGCGGTGGCCACAATTAAAGACCTGGTACATTTCTTTCCAGTCGGTTCCCGACTGACTTTGGATAAGTTGAAATAAAGGAGGAACGGGAAAGAGGTTATCCTTGATCACATGGTATTGATCGATAAAATGCAGGATTTTGGTCTGGGCTCCACCACTACAGTGGACCATTCCGTGTATATCTGAAGCTGAATATTCCTCCAGGATCTTCCTGATTACCGGAGCATAGGTTCTGGTTGGTGAGAGAACGAGTTTACCCGCATCCAGAGGGACATTGTCCACTGCATCCAGAAGGTTCATTTTTCCTGAGTATACTAACTCTGCAGGAACCGAGGGATCAAAACTTTCGGGGTACTTCGCTGCGAGACCCTTAGAAAATACATCATGTCTTGCTGAGGTGAGTCCGTTACTCCCCATACCCCCATTGTATTCCTTCTCATAGGTTGCCTGGCCATATGAGGCCAATCCGACAATAACATCACCCTCCCGGATATTGGCATTGTCGATCACCTGATCACGACGCATTCTTGCCGTAACTGTCGAATCTACAATAATGGTCCTCACCAGATCCCCCACATCGGCCGTTTCCCCTCCGGTCGACTTTATATGAACTCCGTGTACAGACATCTCCTCTATGAATTCTTCGGTGCCGGAAATGATCGCTTCAATTACTTCTCCCGGGATCAGGTTTTTATTTCTTCCAATAGTTGAGGAGAGGAGAATGTTCTCTGTAACCCCAACACATAAAAGATCATCCAAATTCATGACCAGGGCATCCTGAGCGATCCCTTTCCATACTGACAGGTCTCCGGTTTCCTTCCAATACATATACGCCAGCGAAGACTTGGTGCCTGCTCCGTCTGCATGCATAACCAGGCAGTAATTGTCATCCTCTGTAAGGGTATCAGGGACAATTTTGCAAAATGCTTTTGGAAATAACCCCTTGTCGAGGTTCCTGATAGCCTTATGAACATCCTCCTTGGAAGCGGAAACTCCTCTTTGATGGTAGCGTTTACTTATGGGCACGTTGAATAGATCTTAATTTATCGCAAAAATAGGGGAATGATATCACATCCCCGCAAGGCTCTGGGAATATAGTCTGTTTTTTATCTGATAAAGAGCAGTTCCCTGTATTTAGCCAGTGGCCAGCTCTGGTCTTCCACGAGTTGTTCGAGCTTGTCACAGTGATATCGGATGTCATCAAAATAAGGTCTGACATCATAGCAATAGGCCATTGCTTTTTTATGTACCTCTTTTTCTGCATTAGCCTTTTTTCTGGCCTCGGTCATGGCTTCCGACTTTTTCCTGGTAGCCTCTAGATGCTCCGAGATATCTTCCAGGATCGCCAATTGGGCCACAGCCTGTTTTTTAAATCCTGTCCCGTAAATATCCTTAATACCTTTAATGTTATCGATCACCGAATTCTGATACTTGATAGTGGCAGGAATAATATGGGTATTCACCAACTCATTAAAAACACGCCCTTCTATCTGGGTCTGCAGGATGTAGGTTTCCAATTCCACTTCCTGCCTGGCTTTGATCTCTACTTCACTCATTACCCCCATCTCATTAAATAATTCCAGTGTTGATTTGGAGGTGAGGACATTCAATGCATCCGGAGTTGTTTTGTTGTTACTCAGCTTACGTTTTGCCGCCTCTTTCGACCACGCCTCACTATAACCATCTCCATCGAAACGTATTCGCTTGGAAGATTTGATATATTCCCTGAGGACATTAAAAATAGCTTCATCTTTTTTCAGGCTCTTTTTATTTATCAGGGCATCTACTTCTTTCTTAAAACTGATCAACTGCTTCGCCACTATCGTATTGAGAACAGTCATGGGTTTGGCACAATTCGATTTCGATCCTACTCCCCTCATTTCAAATTTATTCCCTGTAAAAGCAAAGGGCGAGGTCCGGTTCCTGTCCGTATTATCAAGGAGAATCTCAGGTATCTTCCCGACCACATTGAGTTTTAGTTCGGTTTTTTCCTCAGGCGACAATTTGCCCTTGGACACTCCTTCTAGTTCATCGAGAACCTCACTGAGCTGTTTCCCGATAAAAATGGAAAAGATCGCAGGCGGAGCTTCATTAGCTCCAAGGCGATGATCATTACTCGCTGAAGCAATCGATGCCCTTAAAAGTTCCTCGTAGGAATCGACAGCTTTGATGGTATTCACAAAAAAGGTAAGGAACTGAAGGTTTTTCATAGGGGTGGAACCCGGACTCAGGAGGTTTACCCCGGTATCTGTAGCCAGCGACCAGTTGTTGTGTTTCCCTGAGCCATTGATCCCTGCAAAAGGTTTTTCGTGAAAAAGCACTTTGAGGTCATGCCTGTCGGCTACTTTTTCCATAACATCCATAAGCAGTAGATTGTGATCAACAGCCAGGTTGGCCTCTTCAAAAACAGGAGCGAGTTCGAACTGATTCGGAGCGACTTCATTATGCCTCGTTTTAACCGGAATACCCAGTTTGGTGCATTCCACCTCCAGGTCTTTCATATAATTGATAGCACGGAGCGGAATCACTCCAAAATAGTG
>JABDQK010000074.1 GCA_013042255.1 Flavobacteriaceae bacterium
TTGTATAAATTCCGACCAGTGCAAACTCAACCTCATAAGATTCTTCCAATATCCGCATGCCTGCCCATATTAAAAAGCCTAAGCTGTAAATATATAATTTATAACGTTACTTGCCTAGTTAGTGGCCTTCATTCGGGGAGAAATGTCAACGCAAACCTTTGCGTAATACTATTGAGAGTTCTCAATTTTATGTTGCAGGGCAAAAAAAGCTCTTTTTGAGGCTTTTTCCTCCGCCTTTTTTTTAGAAGTGGCCCGGGCTTTGGCTACCTGTTTTCCATTGATACTGAATTTTACGGCAAAATGTTTGAGCGGATCATTCCCATCGTCTTCGTATACGTTGTATTTGAATTCTTTTTTTTGTTTTTGGCACCATTCGATGAGCAAACTTTTATAACTGATTACCTTTCCTTCGAGTTGTTCAATATCCACATAGGGTTCAATGACCCGCTCCTGTATAAATTTTTCGCAGTAGTTGTATCCTCTGTCCAGGTAAATAGCACCTATAAGCGCTTCAAATACGTTCCCATGAATGTTATCGCCAAAGTGTGATTTGGGAATTTTGCTTTCCACATAAAAAATAAGGTTCAGATCTTTCCCCAGTTCATTGAGATGTTTTCTACTTACAATTTTCGATCTCATTTTGGTAAGGTATCCTTCATCTCCTCCGGGAACCTCGTTGTACAGATGTTTTGAGATAATGGTTCCCAGCATGGCATCTCCGAGAAATTCGAGACGCTCGTAATTCATCGGGTTCCCTTTTTTGTCTCTTTGATTCGCCGAACGATGCAAAAAAGCCTTCTTATAGATACTGACGTCTTTAGGTTTAAATCCCAGGATTCTTGATATTCCTAAAAAAAAATCCCCATCCTTGTTGGAATGGGAATTGAAAATATTTGAAGGAAAATTCATCCGGTCTTTAGCTTATTTTTTTAAAGATTACACAGGCATTATGACCGCCAAATCCAAAGGTGTTGCTCATGGCCACAGATACATCTCTGGGCTGGGCCTTGTTAAGGGTCAGATTTAATTTAGGATCAATATTCTCGTCAACCGTTGAATGATTAATCGTTGGAGGTACGAGGCTGTGCTCCATTGCCAGAATGGAGGCAATGGCCTCAATAGCCCCGGCGGCACCCAACAAATGGCCTGTCATCGACTTTGTTGAGTTAATATTGATCTTAGGTGCATGCTCCCCAAATACCTGAGAAATTGCTTTTAATTCGGCTACGTCACCCAAAGGTGTAGATGTTCCATGTGTATTGATCGCATCCACATCTTCCGGTTTCATTCCGGCATCCCGCAGGCAATTCTCCATTACTTTTACAACCCCTATTCCGTCTGGATGTGGGGCAGTCATATGATAAGCATCACTAGACATTCCACCTCCGGCAACTTCGGCATAAATTTTTGCTCCTCTTGCTTTGGCGTGTTCGTATTCTTCAAGAATCAGGGCACCCGCTCCTTCTCCCAGGACAAATCCATCTCTGGTGGCATCAAATGGTCTTGAAGCAGTTTCCGGACTTTCATTTCTGGTAGAAAGCGCATGCATAGCGTTAAATCCACCCATTCCTGCCATGGTGACTGCCGCTTCACTTCCTCCTGTCACTACCACATCACAATATCCGAGCCTGATATAATTTAAGGCATCAATCATTGCATTGGCAGAGGAAGCACAAGCCGATACCGTGGTATAGTTCGGTCCCATAAAACCGTGTTTTATAGAAATATTCCCAGGGGCTATATCTGCAATCATTTTTGGGATAAAGAAAGGATTAAACCTTGGGGTTCCATCTCCCTTGGCAAAGTCCATCACTTCATTTTGAAAGGTTTCCAGACCGCCGATTCCTGCTCCCCAGATTACACCTACCCTGAATTTATCAATAGAATTCAAATCCAAACCGGAATCTATAATAGCCTCATCTGAGGATACAAGTGCATATTGAGCAAAACGGTCTAACTTCCTTGCTTCTTTCCGATCGAAGTAGTTCTGAGGATCAAAATTTTTGATCTCACAAGCGAACTTGGTTTTAAATTTCTCGGCATCGTAATACGTAATTGGGGCTGAACCACTTTTTCCTGATTTAAGTCCTTCCCAATATTGATCCAGGGTATTGCCAATAGGTGTCAATGCCCCTAGTCCGGTAACAACTACTCTTTTTAACTCCATGGAATCATTTTTTTTTTAGATGTACCTATACCGTGTGAAAATTAAAAAAAATATCCATGCAGCGTGGTGACCACATGGATAATTTACATCATGTTCCTGATATCATTACTTATTTGGCCTCTTCAATATAGCTAATAGCCTGGCCGACGGTTGCAATATTTTCTGCCTGATCATCCGGAATTTGGATATCAAATTCTTTCTCAAATTCCATTATCAACTCAACGGTGTCCAATGAATCTGCCCCCAGATCGTTAGTGAAGCTAGCTTCTGCAACTACTTCGTTTTCATCAACGCCTAACTTATCAACGATAA
>JABDQK010000076.1 GCA_013042255.1 Flavobacteriaceae bacterium
GATGTGAGGACATTTTCCATTTTCATTGCTTCCAGGATAAGTAATGGTGAGTCTTCAGCTACCGTATCCCCTTCTTTTACTTTAATCTCAAGGATAAGTCCGGGCATAGGTGCTAAAATCTCCGAAATATTTTTTGTAGATCCCACGGAGAAGCCCATACTGGAAATCTGCTGGTCTAATTCGTCGGATATGGCCACCTCATAGACTTCACTCTTCACTTTGACCTTGTAGATTTTATGATGAAAATCCTTTGCAACCACCTCGGCATTAAAAGGCTGGTTATTCTTTAAAATGTGATATTTTGATGGATCGGTCTGAAGGATATCCATCTTTTCCACATCTGTTTTGGCGAGAGAGAATTTATATGTCTCATTTACTGAGACCTCGTAGTTATGAGCCATAATTAAAGGTTGAATTCACAGTTGTCAGAAAGGAAATATATGCAAAAAATAAAAGCGTGGAAAATATTATTTCTGCAGCTATCTTCAGAGGTTATTTTCACACGATTAAACCTGGGAGTAAAAGTAATTCCTGCCCGTTTAATAATATATGACGGAGATCATATTTTCACAACCCTATCCTTTGTAATTATGCCGGACAAATTGATTTTCAAGAGAGGATAAAGTATACATCCAAATCCGTATTTTTGAACAAAACAACACAAAAATGCTTATCATAGGGATCGCAGGAGGTACTGGCTGTGGCAAAACCACTGTAGTCAATCAGATTATCAATGAAATTCCTGAAGAAGAAGTGGGGGTGATCTCTCAGGATTCTTATTACAATGACCTTTCGCACCTGTCCTATGAAGAAAGAGCAAAGATTAATTTTGATCATCCCCGGGCCATAGATTTTGATCTGTTGGGCAAGCATCTGGAAATACTGCGAAAGGGCAAACCTATTAATCAGCCTGTTTACTCTTTCCCTAAACACAACAGAACCAAAGATGTCATTATAACCCATCCCAGGAAAGTAATGATCGTTGAAGGAATACTGATCCTGACCCACCCTGAAATCAGAAAAATGTTCGACATTAAAATTTATGTCCATGCCGATTCGGATGAACGACTCATCAGGAGGTTGAAAAGGGATATTCATGAGAGAGGAAGGGATCTGGAGGAAGTGCTGAGTCGCTACCAAAACACATTGAAGCCAATGCACGATCAGTTTATTGAACCCACCAAGGAGTACGCAGACATTATTATCCCAAACAACAAGTACAATACCGTTGCCGTAGATATCGTAAGGACGATCATTACAGATAAGCTGAATTAGTTCAAATGGGATTAAAAAAACTGAGAGAGAAAAAATGGTTTGCCATCGCCACCAACCTCTATGTTGTTGTGCTGACTGCATTCGTGATATGGATGGTTTTCTTTGATACAAATTCGCTTATGATCCATCTCGAATTGAAGAAACAGATAAATACTCTTGAAAAACAGAAAGAATTTTTAAAGAACGAGATTGAAAAGGACAGAAAAACTCTTGAAAAACTTTCAGATCCGGACGAACTGGAGAAGTTTGCTCGGGAAAAGTATTATTTGAAAAAGAAAGAAGAAGAGATCTACCTCATTGAATATGAGGATAGCCTTAAAAATAAGGAGGATGAGCAAAAAGAATGATTTTTATAATTTCCCGCCGGCGACGTCAAAAGCCTGGAAACAGCATATCCAATATGGCCTAAAAGGGAAAGATTACAATGAAAGCCTGGTATGGGATAGTCCGGATCATATCAAGGTAAAACCTTTTTATAGTACTGATGACCTGGACCAGCTTCCACTTAATGGTATTGCTCCGGAAACAGAATGGAAAGTGGGAGAGTACCTATATGTCACAGATTCCAAAAGTGCCAATTCAAAGGCGCTCAGAACTTTGGAAAAAGGAGCTGAGAGTATATTTTTTAAGCTTAGCTCTCCTGATTGTGACCATGAAACCTTGCTAAAGTCAATCGTAACAGAAAAAAACCCAGTACATCTGGAGCTGGGATTTATTCCGGAGTCTTTGGTTGAATACTTGAAGCTGTTAAGTGATAAGCCTTCTGTATTTGTACATTTTGATGTGATCGGGCAATTTACCCGGAGCGGAAATTGGCATAAATCCATGAAGGAAGATCTGGATTCCTGGCAACAATTAAACCGGAAACTGGAAGGAACTGGAACTATTTCTGTTGATGGAAGTCTCTATCAGAATGCAGGGGCCAACCGAATACAACAACTGGCTTATATACTTAGTCATGCCTATGAGTACCTTCATCTTTTAAGTACGGCAAGCTCAGGTTCCTCTTACCCTGTACCGGTATTTAAGATTGCAATTAACTCAAATTACTTTTTCGAAATCGCCAAATTAAGGGCACTCAGGCAATTATGGAAAACTCTTGCCAGAGAGTACGGCGCACCTGAGCGTTGCCATATCATTGCGCAGCCCAGCAAGAGAAATAAAACAATCTACGAATACAATTCCAATCTTTTGAGAACGACTATGGAATGTATGGCAGCAGTAAATGGAGGGGCTGATACCGTATGCAATTTACCTTATGATTCACTTTATCAGAAAGAAAATGAATTCGGCGAACGCATCGCCCGGAATCAGTTATTGATCCTTAAAAACGAGAGTTATCTTGGAGCAGTTTCTAACCCGGCAGACGGCGCGTATTACATTGAATCATTAACCCATCAGATGGCTGAGAAAGCCCTGTCGCTATTTAAAGAACTGGAAGCCTCCGGCGGTTTACTCCATTCCTTAAAAGAGCATACTATTCAGCGAAAGATAAAAGAGCAGGCAACCCGAGAGCAGGAACGCTTCGATCAGGGGGCTGAGATCTTAGTGGGAACTAATGGATATCAAAATCCCGGAGATACCATGAAAGACAAATTGGAAGTGTCGCCTTTTATGAAGTTCACTCAGAAGAAAACCCTGATTGAACCTGTATTGGAAAAGAGGCTTTCGGAAAGCCTGGAAAAAAAGAGACTGCAAGATGAGTAGAAAAGATTTAAAGGAACTGCAACTAATTCACGAGAACCCCAAGTCTCAGGACAGCAACAAATCAACAAAATTTGCTGAGGGGATTAAAGTACACGGCCGCTTCCGACAAAAGGATATTTCTTCGCTTCAGCATCTCAACTATGCCGCTGGGATTCCGCCTTATTTAAGAGGCCCCTACCCTACTATGTATGTACAAAGACCCTGGACAATAAGACAATATGCCGGGTTTTCCACCGCCGAAGAGAGCAATGCCTTTTACAGAAGGAACCTTGAGGCAGGACAAAAGGGACTATCCGTTGCCTTTGACCTCCCTACACACAGGGGATACGACAGTGATCACGAAAGAGTTCAGGGGGATGTGGGCAAAGCTGGTGTTGCCATAGACTCAGTTGAGGATATGAAGATTCTATTTGAGGGTAT
>JABDQK010000078.1 GCA_013042255.1 Flavobacteriaceae bacterium
GGCGGGGTAGGCCAGAAGGCATCAGCCACACGGAATGAGGATTTTCTGGAACATTTGTTCGTTGGGACCAACCATCAGTACATGCTGTTCTTTACGCAAAACGGTAAATGTTTCTGGATGCGTGTCTACGAGATTCCAGAAGGTAGTCGTACCTCAAAAGGAAGGGCTATTCAGAATCTGATTAATATTGAATCACACGACAAGGTAAAAGCCTTTATATGTACCCAGGACCTGAAGGATGAGGACTATGTAAATAGTCACTACGTCATTATGGCGACCAAGAAAGGGGTTGTAAAGAAAACTTCCCTGGAACAATACTCAAGACCGCGACAAAATGGTATCATCGCCATTAATATACGGGAAGGTGACGAATTGCTGGAGGCAAAACTCACCACAGGTACCAGTCAGATTTTCCTCGGACTAAAATCGGGGAAAGCTATTCGGTTTGAAGAAAGTAAGACCCGACCTATGGGAAGGAGTGCTTCAGGAGTTCGCGGGATCACTCTCGCCAGTGATGATGATGAAGTCATCGGAATGATCTCTGTCCACAATTTTGACGAAGAAATCCTTGTGGTTTCTGAGAATGGTTACGGAAAGCGATCGAGCATTGATGATTATCGTATAACCAATCGCGGTGGAAAGGGAGTAAAGACAATTTCGATTACAGATAAAACCGGAGGACTGGTTGCGATAAAGAACGTATGCGATTCAGATGACCTGATGATTATTAACAAATCGGGGATTGCAATACGTATGAGTGTCGACGACCTAAGGACTATGGGAAGGGCAACACAGGGGGTTAAACTTATCAACCTGAAAGAGAATGATTCTATTGCTGCGGTTGCCAAAGTGATGAAGGACGAAGACAATCTGGAGGAAGTAGAACTCAGGGATATCGAAGTAAAAACAGAAGATGGCACGGCTCTTGATAATCAAGAACCGGAATCGGAAGAATAATTAATAAACACAATCACAAAAGTTTAGAACAATGAAAACGAAGTTATTTATTTTAATGGCCATGTTGATAAGTATGGCGGCTTTTTCCCAAAAGAATGAGCTTAAGGCAGCAGAAAAAGCACTTAAAGGTGGTGATCCTACCGCAGCAAAAGCTAGCCTTGACGCCATTTCAGGATCTATCAGTGGGGCGGATGAACGTCTTCAGGCCCAATACTATTTTGTACGCGGACAAGTTTTCGCCGACCTGGCCAAGAAAGGAGATGCCACTGCATTTGATGGTGCGGTTAAAGCTTTTCAGGAAGTGCTCAAAGTAGAAGAAGCAAGTGGTAAGAAAAAGTACAGTTCAGATAGTGAGCAATTGCTTGCCGGATTAACATCCGACCTTATTAATGCTGCTGTTGAGGACAACAACAACAAGAAGTTTAAGGAAGGTGCTGATAAACTTTATATGGCCTACAACTTAAGTCCGAAAGATACTATTTATCTCTACTATGCGGCAAGTAGCGCAGTGAATGGACAGCACTTTGAGGAAGCGCTGGGATATTATGAAGAGTTGAAAGCTTTGGGTTATGACGGAAGTACAATGTCTTACAAGGCCACTAATGTAGAAACCGGAGAAGTAGAAGAGATGAATGACAAGGTTCAGATGGATTTAATGGTGAAATCCGGGACCTACAAGGATCCAAAGATGGAGAGAACACCTTCAAAAAGTTCAGAGATCATCAAGAATATTGCCTTGATCTACACACAACTGGGACAGGACGAAAAAGCACTTAAAGCTTATAAGGATGCGAGGGCAGAGAATCCAAACGATGTCAATCTTGTTTTAAATGAAGCTAACCTTTATTATAAGATGGGCGATAAGGACACCTTTAAAAGCCTTATGTCAGAAGCTTCTAATATGGCGCCTGACAATCCTGATCTGCAGTACAATATTGGGGTTATTAATATGGAACAGGGAAATTTGGAGGAAGCACGTACTGCTTACAGAAGGGCTATTGAAATCAATCCCGGGTATGTCAATGCACAGTTAAACCTCTCTACTACCTATGTCAATGAAGGAAACAGTCTGATTGACGAAATGAACGAACTGGGGAATTCCCGGGCCGATATCGCCAGGTATGAAGAATTGAAAATGCAAAAGGATGAATTGTTTAAAGAAGGTGCTTTGGTACTTGAAGACGCCTTGAAACAAAATCCTGATAATCAGGGACTCTTATCCCAGCTTAAGAACATTTATGGAGCCTTGGGTGATAACGAGAATTTTATGAGGATCAAGAAACTATTGGGCGAGTAATTTTCCCGATAGCCAAAAAATAAAGCCCGGTCTTTTTACAGGACCGGGTTTTTTATATGATCTTTTTTATGACCCTGAGTCTGTGTGTGTAAGACCCCAATTCTATATTGTAAATTCCGGTCTGGTCGAGCCTGTCAATCCGAACTTTACCATGAGCATGGATCAGATGGTTGTTATTCATAATAATCCCCACATGAGTAATTACTCCATCCTGGTCATCAAAAAACGCCAGGTCTCCCGGACTGCTTTCTTCTACAAAACTCAATACCTCACCAATATTCGCCTGCTCTTTAGCATTCCTGGGTAGCTTGTAACCATTGATCTTGTAAACCATTTGAGCCAAGCCCGAACAATCTATTCCAAAAGGAGTTTTTCCTCCCCATTGGCAGGGTGCATTTAAGTATTGCAGTGCGGTTTCAAGCAAGTGCGATTTCTCCAGTCGGCCCCTAACTAAAGCTCCTTCGTATTTGTGACCAAACACCTCGGTATTCTGAACCACAGAGCCAAGCAGAATTGGGATCAACTCATTTTGATTGACGCTCACAAAGGAAATTAAATCTGAGGCATGTGCGGGTTCTTTAATCCCTTTGAATTCCTTATACGTTTCCTTTGAAATAGGAT